>NZ_JUEI01000123.1:0-12326 GCF_000802655.2 Paenibacillus sp. IHB B 3415
TTTTAACCTAAGGTGTGCGAACAGGGGCTGCCTTTCGTTCATCATAACTAATTCCTTTACATGATCCGGAATAATAAAATTAAGATGCGTTTTTCCAACTAATGTAACAGAGGCCGAAGCCCGAAGTAAGGGATAAGAGAAATTGTGAAATGTTTCGTTTGTGGCAGGAGTTGCAGGAGTGAATAAGGTCTGGAGCAATGCCCCGCTGTGCGGGGCTATTTTTTTTAGGGTTTCCCCTGTCAGGGAAAGGGGACTCCCCTATATCTGAGCCGGGGGACCGGCGGATACAATGAGTACAGGAAGTATTCATACGAATAATCAAGAGAATAAACGGCGAAAAGGTGAGTCGAATGATTAAAAAAGTGCAATTGCCGCTACAAACCTTAAACTTGATTACCGGATTCATGGTGTGGGTGATCATCTCTTCCCTGATGCCCTTTATTTCCGAGGACATCAGCATCCCTCCGGGAAGACTTGCGATGGTCACAGCGATTCCGGTGGTGCTTGGCTCGATTCTAAGAATTCCTTTGGGCTATTATGCGAACATTCTGGGAGCACGCATTATTTTTATGTCCAGCTTTATCCTGCTGTTGTTTCCGGTCTACTTCATCAGTGAAGCGTCCACGGTTACTCACTTAATTATCGGAGGCCTGTTCCTTGGAATCGGCGGGGCCGTATTCTCGGTAGGGGTGACCTCTCTGCCGAAATATTTTCCCAAAGATAAGCATGGTCTGGTCAACGGGATCTACGGGATCGGGAATATCGGCACGGCGGTCACAACCTTCTCGGCTCCGATGGTGGCGGCACAGATAGGCTGGGCCCCTGCGGTGAAAATGTATCTGATTCTGCTGCTGGTGTTCATCGCCTTGAATTTCTTCTTCGGGGACCGTCATGAGCCTAAGCTCAAAACACCGATTATTGAACAAATCAAAGGCGTATCCAAAAATGAGAAGCTCTGGCTGTTCTCCTTGTTCTATTTCATTACCTTTGGCTCCTTTGTGGCCTTCACGATTTATCTGCCTAACTTTCTGGTATCGAATTTCGGTCTGGAAAAGGTGGATGCCGGGATGCGCACAGCCGGCTTCATTGCCGTTGCGACCTTCTTCCGTCCGGTAGGCGGCTGGCTTGCCGACAAGTTCCAGCCGCTGTTCCTGCTCACCGGCACATTCAGTATCTATACAATTGCAGCTATTATCCTGGCCTTTATGCCAGACATGGGATTATATACAGCCGGATGCCTTGCGATTGCGTTCAGTGCAGGAATCGGTAACGGAGTCATTTTCAAATTAGTCCCGCTGTACTTCAATAAACAGGCGGGTGTCGCGAACGGAATTGTATCGATGATGGGCGGCCTGGGCGGCTTTTTCCCTCCGATAATGCTGTCGGTGATTTATTCGGTGACCGGGCAATACTCCATCGGGTTCATGCTGCTCTCCCAGGTGGCGCTGGCCAGTCTGGTGCTGGTCGTGTGGCTCTATTTCCAGGACCGGCTTGCGCTTACCTCTGAAGTATTCAATTCTACCGGACAGGGGATTCTGGTTACCGATGTTTCCGGTTTGATTAAGACCGTCAATCCGGCCTTCACGAAGCTCACCGGCTATACGGAAGATGAGGTTCTTGGCAGACAGCCCAGCATTCTCAAGTCAGGCCGCCAATCCAAAGAATTCTACCGCGTTATGTGGGGGGAGGTCAGGGACAAGGGGATGTGGCAGGGGGAGATCTGGAACAGGCGCAAGAACGGGGAAGAGTATCTGCAGTGGCTGAACATCAGCGCTGTGAAGGATGACACCGGCGAGGATGTCCGGTATGTAGGCACATTCAGCGATATTACGCAGAAATAACCGGATGAAGTGGCGTTGAACCTCTGCAGCCAATCCCTTTCTATACAGGACGGCATAGCCGGTTCTACTGGGTCCGGCATCAAGTTAGGAGCAGATGAAGGTGGAAAAGACCAGAAATCCGGTTACCGTGGCGGAAGCTGTATTCCGGGTAACCGAAAGAGTGTGCCGCACAGGTACAGAAAGAGTGCCGCTTGCCGAAAGCTATGGACGCATCCTGGCGGAGCCGCTGACGGCAACCCATGATGTTCCGCATTTTACGCGGTCACCCTATGACGGATATGCAATTGCTTCGGCAGATTCAGCCGGTGCTTCCGGCAACAGCCGGATCAGCTTCACGGTTGTGGATCATATCGGCGCAGGGGAGATATCTCAGGTTACGCTTGGGGCATTCGAAGCCGTACGTCTGATGACGGGAGCCGCGCTGCCGGCGGGTGCCGATGCGGTAGTCATGTTCGAACAGGCCTCGGAAGCGGGCCGGACGTTTACCATCCGCAAAGCCTTTGCGCCGCAGGAGAATCTGTCCCTGCAGGGTGAAGATATGCGGTCAGGAGAAAGGATCGTTCCGGCAGGCAGCTTCATTCATCCCGGAACTGTGGCGCTGCTGGCTACCTTCGGGTACGGGGAGGTGCGGGTCGGCAAGCGGCCGGTTGTAGGCATATTGTCAACGGGAACCGAACTGCTGGAGGTGACGGCTCCGCTCGTACCCGGTAGAATCCGCAACAGCAACGGGCCGATGATCGCTGCCCAGCTCGCCCGGATGGGTATCCCTTACCGGATGTACGATACGGCAGCGGACCAGCTGGAAGAATGCCTGCTGACGGTCCGGCAGGCGATGACAGAAACAGACTGCCTGATCACCACAGGCGGCGTATCCGTCGGCGACTATGACTACTTGCCGGAAATATACAAGCGCCTCGGGGCCGATGTGCTGTTCAACAAGGTGGCGATGCGTCCGGGCAGCGTGACTACAGTCGCGGTTGCCGGGGAGAAGTGCTTGTTCGGATTGTCCGGCAACCCGTCGGCGTGCTTCACAGGCTTCGAGCTGTTTGTCAGGCCCGCCCTGCTCACGATGATGGGGGCAGATAAAGTCTATCTGCCGCGTACGACAGCCGTACTGGCAGAGGATTTCCCGAAGGCCAATCCGTTCACCCGGTTTATCCGGGCTGTTCATGACCGGACCTCGGTGCGTCCCGCCGGCTTCAATAAATCGAATGCGGTATCTTCCATCGCACGCGGGAATTCGCTGATTGTGCTGCCGGGCGGGACAAGAGGTTATGCTGCAGGGGATCCTGTTGATGTATTGCTCCTCGGCGTTGAGGAAGGTACGGACGAATGGGTGCTGTAAGCTTACCGGAAGGGAGATAGACATATGACTGCTCATCCATTGCAGGACCAGCTGCGGCGGCCGATCCATGATTTGCGGATTTCGGTAACGGACCGGTGTAATTTCCGCTGTTCCTACTGCATGCCGAAGGAAGTGTTCGGAGAGGATTATGCCTTCCTCCCGGCAAGCGGGCTGCTTACCTTTGCAGAAATTCTCCGGCTGACGAAGCTCTTCGTCTCCCTTGGCGTAAGCAAAATCAGGCTTACCGGAGGCGAGCCGCTCATGCGGCGGAGCCTGCCCGAGCTTGTTGCCGGAATCCGCGCTATAAGTGGTGTCGAAGATATGGGGCTGACGACGAACGGGGTACTGCTGGGCGGGCAGGCAATGCCGCTCTATGCTGCGGGACTCCGCAGGCTGAATGTCAGCCTGGATGCTCTGGAGCCTGAGCTGTTCGGCAGAATGAACGGGCGGGGTTACAAGCCTGGAGCGATTTTACGACATATTGATTATGCCATAGCAGCCGGCTTTGAGGTCAAAGTAAACATGGTGGTACAAAGAGGGGTGAACGAATCGGAGATTGTGCCGATGGCGGCCTACTTCAAGGATAGAAATATAACGCTTCGCTTCATCGAATTCATGGATGCCGGCAACGACAACGGCTGGAGCTATGAGAAGGTCGTTACCAAAAAAGAAATTCTGGAGCGCCTCCAAGGTACTTTTGTGCTGGAAGCCCTGGAGCACCATTATTTCGGCGAGGTTGCGCAGCGTTATGGCTACAAAGGCAGTCAGGCGCAGATCGGCTTTATCACTTCCGTATCCGAATCCTTCTGCTCCTCCTGCACGCGGGCCCGGCTGTCTTCCGACGGCAAGCTGTATACCTGCCTGTTCGCATCGGAGGGCCTTGATCTCAGGGCAATGCTCCGCAGCGGCGCGGATGATCAACATCTGCTGGCTGCCATTAGAGACGTCTGGGAGAAGCGGGTTGACCGCTATTCCGATGAGCGGACAGAACAGACCGCTGGGAACAGAACCAAGATCGGTATGTCCTATATTGGAGGTTAAGCACAGAACGCATTATTCAGCGGTTGAGCGGGCAGGAATGCAGCCTGAAACTACATTGTATATGACGGGAGACGAACTGAACTTATGAACGGAGCACAGCTGCTGATTGAGATGCTGATCGAGAAAAAGATTGAGACCCTGTTCGGCTACCCCGGCGGTGCCGTATTGCCTTTATATGACGCGCTCTATGATTGTGACCGGATTCAGCATGTGCTGGTCAGACACGAGCAGGCTGCGGTCCATGCGGCGGACGGATACGCAAGAGCGACGGGACGCCCGGGGGTAGCGCTCGTTACCAGCGGTCCTGGAGCAACCAATGCCGTCACCGGAATTGCTACCGCCTTCATGGATTCGGTTCCGTTAATTGTCCTCACCGGCCAGGTATCCACCGAGCTTATTGGTCTGGACAGCTTTCAGGAAGTGGATATTTACGGGATGACGATGCCGGTTACGAAACACAATTATATCGTAAGGGAGATCAAGGAGCTTCCAAGAATTATACATGAGGCGTTCCATGTGGCCACAACAGGGCGGCCCGGTCCGGTTCTGATCGATCTGCCGAAGAATGTCATGAATGCGGAGTTCACTGCAGACAATGACTCCTCCGGCCAGTCCTCCCCGCCAGTTATCCGGGGGTACCAGACCGATTATTTCATAGATCCTGCGGATATTCAGCTGGCGGCAGAGCGGATGAACCGTGCGCAGCGGCCGCTTGTGCTTATTGGCGGAGGCTGTATTCAAGGGGAGACCCCGGCACTCCTGAAGGAATTCGCCGAGCAGCTGGGACTTCCTGTAGCCAGCACGCTGATGGGCCTCGGAGCTTTCCCGTCCGGACACTCCCTGCATCTGGGCATGGTCGGGATGCATGGAACAGTTGCTGCCAACCGTGCGCTCCAGGGTGCTGACGTTGTGCTATGTCTCGGTGTGCGGTTCAGTGACCGGGTAACGGGCAACCGGAAGGCGTTCTCGCCGGGTTCCTATAAAATTCAAGTAGATCTGGATACCTCCGAGCTGAACAAGAACATTCCCATAGATCTTGCGGTCACCGGTTCTTGTGCAGATTTCCTTAGCGGATTACGGGGACAAGTACAGGCAGCGGAGCATTCCGCCTGGGATCAGCAGATCATGGCCTGGCTGAAGCGTCCGGTGAAATCGAGCAAGGGCCAGGATGCCAAGATGACTCCCCAGGAAGTTATCGGATGTATTCAAAAGGCTACAGCGGGCGATGCGATTATAGCCACAGATGTCGGCCAGCATCAGATATGGACGGCTACGCATTACGAGTTCTCGGAAGCACGGTCGTTCCTGACCTCCGGCGGGCTGGGCACCATGGGGTACGGCTTGCCTGCTGCAATCGGCGCCGCTGTTGCTTTTCCTGACCGTCATGTGGTTTGTATTACAGGCGACGGAAGCTTTCAGATGAATATGCAGGAGATTATGACGGCTGTTGATCATGGGCTGAACGTCAAGGTGGCTATCTTTAAGAACGGGTATCTGGGGATGGTAAGACAGTGGCAGCAGCTGTTTCTGGGCCGGCGGTATTCCTCGGTGCGGATCAGCTCGCCGGATTTTGTCGCCTTGGCGGAGTCCTTCGGCGCCCACGGGTTCCGGGCACGCACGCTTGCTGAAGCGGAGCAGATTATTGAACTTGCGCTGCATACGGAGGGGCTTGTTGTTATGGAGTTCGATATTACCGAGGAGAGCAATGTATATCCCATTGTGCCGCCGGGATCGAGCAATCAGGATATGATTGTGGAATAAAATAGCCTATAAGCAAAAAGGAAGCTCCTCTACCGTGATTACCGGCAGAAGAGCTTCCTGATTTTATACGTTTGGGGTTATTTTATACACTAGAAGTAGAGCACAAGCACAGACACATATAACATAACGGAGAAGCCGATCTCGATGATTCCGGTACGTTTGGCAGTGATGCCCGTCTTAGGCAGGATGGCCGCCCGCAGGAGCAGGATAAGCAGCGGAACCAGCAGAGACGGAAACAGGAACAGTCCGGCTGCTGCAACCAGCAGATGGTAGAGCACCGAGCCGTAATAGAAGCGGATATTGTTCCGTTCACGGATGACGGTTTTGACATATAATGCGGTTCCTGTGAAGTACAGCACGGCCAGCACGAACAGCTCGGTCGCAGTCTGCCAGCTCCCGCCCTGACCGACATAGAAGACCGGATAGATGATCAGGCAAAAGGCCACTATGGCCGAGATGTCATTGAGCAGGGCACGTTCATTTTTGGTTCTGGCATAATAGAGATTCACAGCGAACAAAGGCACGAGCGGCAGAACAAACCATAACAGTACAGGTTCAGCTGCCACCAGATAGATGATCAAAGGGAGCAGCAGAATGCCATACAACTTCAAGGGCTGGGCATAACGCTTGAATTTCCTTGTCTTCACCCCCTGCAGCAAAGGGAAACTGAACAAATAGATCAGCAGCCAGCAGACAAACAGCGGAATATGTATAAGCTGCCCCCGGGATGCGGCTACCCCGAACAGAAAGGGCAGAACGAGCATCGCCCAGGCGCCGTGCTGGTTAGGGATATATTTCTTCATACTAAACATGACCTCCTACCCTGAACTATCATGGCATGTGAGGAGCCAGACTCCTTAACTATACTTTTTTTGATGGGGGACGCGGGTGATTTGAAGCACAAGATATGCGCTGCTCCCAGGGTTATCACTGAACGTTATTATGACGAAGGAGAGGCTGCAACGTGACTATGGAATCTCATCATGCAGCAGTACGGGGACCGGTTCCTGTACTGCAAATTGTCGGTTATAAGAATAGCGGAAAAACAACCCTGGCCTGCCGCTTAATCCGCGCCTTATCCGCCCGTGGGCTGCGTGTCGGGTCTGCCAAACATGATGCTCACCACTTTCAATTGGATGATCCGGGCACAGACAGCAGCAAGCATCTGCTGCACGGTGCAGTTGAAGCTGTACTGACCTCGTCAGAGGCTACAAGAATCATGCGGAAGTCCGAAACTTCATTGGAGGACATCGCAGCGTCTATGTATGGTAAGGTTGATCTGCTGGTTGCAGAAGGCTTCAAGTCTGCGGATTATCCCAAAATCGCATTGATCCGCAATGCAGATGAGATGAGCCTGCTGCGAAACCAGACTGCGAATATATGCCTATGGCTGAGCTGGGAGGAGGACGCGGTTGAACACGGTGCAGCCTCTCCGGTCAGCCCGAATACTATCCCTGTACTGCCTCTGCAGGATCAAGCGCTTATTGATGAAGAAGTTCTTTCTCTGGCTTTGTCACTTCTCTAATCAAATGGAGCGGGAATACTTACGGGAGGTGCTTAATTTGCTGACTGGAGTCATACTGGCAGGCGGACAGAATTCCCGGATGAAGGGCCAGAATAAAGCGCTCTTGACCTATCAAGGGGAGCGTTTCGTGGATAGACAGCTGAAGGAAATGCGAACCGTCTGCTCTAAAATTATTGTTGTTACGAACGATGCTTCTCCGTACATGGACTACCCTCCCCAAGGAGGTATCCGGTATATTCCGGACATCTGTGCGGGGCATGGACCGATGAGCGGGTTTCATGCTGCTTTTGCCGGAGTGGAGACGGAATATGCCTGGGTTGTGGGCTGTGATATCCCTAAGATTTCCGCTCCCGCCGCTTCGTGGATGCTTACCCGGCTCATGGAAGAGGACTATGAGGCTGTTCTTCCCCTGATGAATGGCAAACATCAGATGCTCCATGGGGTATACCGGCCGCACCGGATCCTGGCGGATATTATTGAAAGACTGGATACACGGCAATACCGGCTATCCGGATTATTAGATTCCATGCACTGGTTAGGGGTAGACAAGGACGATCTAGCTGGTGCGGGTATACATGAGGATTTCACTGCAGATATTGATACACCTGAGCAGTATAAGGACTTGCTGCACGCAGATATGGAAAGGGAGTGATCACTTGGGCAGTTCATTATTCGAAATTACAGACAACCCGATTCAGCCGCAGGCGGTATCTGATAAAGTTCTGCGGAGAGAAGCGGGAGCGGTCACTTTATTCATAGGTACGGTAAGGGAACTCACGCAGGGTAAGCGGACATTATATCTTGAATATGAAGCATATCCGCTTATGGCGCTCACGCAATTGGAACGCATCGGGCAGGAGGTCAGAGAACGCTGGCCGGATACCAGGGCTGCTGTGACACATCGGGTAGGAAAGCTTGAAATTATGGATATCGCTGTGGTGATCGCTGTATCTTCTCCGCACCGTAAGGCTGCTTACGAAGCGAATGAATATGTGATAGACCGGATTAAACAGATTGTACCGATCTGGAAAAAAGAAACGGGCGAAGACGGCAAAGTATGGATTGGCGACCAGCTGAATCAATGTGCTTATCCGGAAGGGCGGCCCCTCTTGCCGGATATTCCTGTGGAAGACAGGAAGTAAAGAAGCCGCAATTCGCGATCCGATGAACTATCGGATCGCTGATCTGAATGCATTAAGGGAGCTCCCGTAACGGGGCTCCCTGTTTTTGGGTATTCCGGATATACACAAAGCGGTGCAGAGATAGAGCGCGGATACCCGCAGGCTCTGCTTCTGCTTGTTACACATACTCGCACTTAAACTCCGTGAACTCCGCCGATGAACCTTCCCCGCATGCATACAGTCCGATCAGGACACCCGTGAATCCTCCGGCAACCTCGGAAGAGAGGTATCTGGTTTGGGCCGACCCGAGGGGGATTTCACCGTGTTCACTGCTAATGAAGAAGCTGTATTGCTCCTTACCGGATTTGATCAACAGCGTGGCCTGATTGCCACTGCCCAGATCCACTTCATGCTGGATGGATTTGACATCTCCAATATTGAGGCGTTCGATCACCCGGTACCCCGATTCCTCCTTGCGGATTGCCAGATCATAATGATGATTCTCGTCCATATAGAGCGTGATGCCGGCTTCTCCGCCTGTGAGCGTTATGTTGCAGGAAATCACCGCGTCGAAATCCCGTTGGCGCAGACCGATAAAGGTCGGGGATGCCGGAACATCCAGCGTTACTTCTGTGCCTTGTAACGTAAGCTTGTCTTGTCCCAGCAGATAATTCTCTGTGGCCGGATGGCGGAGATAAGCCCAGTCCAGATTCCAGTCCGTATTCGCAAAAGTATAGCTTTTCTTCTCCTGCTGAACCACCGTGTCCGGAATGCGGTCCGTCTCGAAGCTCAGAAGCACCGTTCCGTTATGCCCGGCTGTGAACCAGCCGTCTTCGCCGAAGGTTACCGGAGTCAGGAACACTTCCCGGCCCAGATGGTGGTAAGTGAGCCAGCGTCCGGTTTGCCGGAATCCCAGATGCAGGAGCCACCAGTTCCCCAGCTCATCCTGGATCAGATCGCTGTGTCCGACACCCTGCAGCTCATAGCCGCCCAGGTTGCGGTTGGTCAGGACAGGATTATTCGCATAGGCCTCGAACGGACCGGAAGGGGAAGTCCCCCGCGCATAAGTCGCCATATGACCATATTCGGTACCTCCTTCAGCGGCGAGCAGGTAGTAGTAGCCATTGATTTTATAGAGATGAGGGCTTTCCAGATAACGTCCGCCCGTTCCCTGCCAGATAGACTGGCTCGGCGACAGCTTGCTGCCCGTTTCAATGTCAATCTCACACTGAATCACACCCGGGTTGTTATTATCGTCAAACCCGTTGCTCATGAACAAAGTTTTGCCGTCTTCAAAATACAAATCCGGATCGATTCCGCCCTGATCGACATAGACCGGTTCCGACCATTCGCCGTAAATATCGTCCGTCCAGACATAGAAGTTCTGGCGGGTCGTGTCATTGGTAGTCACCATGTAGAACCGGCCGTTATTGTGCCGGATCGTAGGGGCGAACACGCCGCCGGAGCTGCTCACCGTACCCAGCTGAATCTGGCTCCCGCGGGTCAGGCAATGGCCGATTTGCTTCCAGTTAAGCAGGTCTGTGCTCTCGAAGATAGGCACTCCAGGGAAATACTGAAAGGAGCTGCAGACCATATAATAGATGCCGTCCGCTTTACATACACTGGGGTCAGGGTAGAAGCCTTTGATGACCGGATTGTTGTATTTCATACATACACCTCTTCTATGAATTCATATATATATAAATTCAATATGATCACTTCTAAGGAAATTAAACACCAACTTGAGATTCATAGCAATAGATTAAGCTTGTCTGCGGGATTTAAATCGGTTAAATTAATAGAAATATGAATTCAGTGATCAGGAGATAATCATGATGATAAAAGCGGACGGGAAACCGGAGTACATGCCTTTATACGAGGCGCTGGCCAGTGAAGTCAGGTGGAGAATTATGAGCCTCATTGCCGAGCGTGAAATGAATGTGAAGGATATCGCGGATAAGCTTGCGCTCAGCCCGTCCATCGTTACCCTGCACATCCGGAAGCTCGAACAAGCGGGGCTGACCGGGAGCCGCAGGGTCCGGCTGAACGGGGGGACGCATAAGCTGTGCTTCCTCAAAGCAGCAAGCATTGATATCCAGCTGCCGTCTGCCCGCCGGGATGCGAAGATGCTCGAGCAGAGTATTTCTGTGGGTCATTATACGGCGTTTGAAGTTCATCCAACCTGCGGGCTGGGTACACATGAGATGGAGATCGGGGTGTGGGATGATCCGCGTTATTTTCTGGATCCCGAGAGGGTTAATGCTGCGATTCTATGGTTTGGCAGAGGATACGTGGAGTATAAAATGCCCAACTATCTGGCTGCCGGCCAGACGGCGGACTTCCTTGAAATTTCCATGGAGCTGGCTTCGGAAGCGCCTGGCTTAAGGGACGAATGGCCGTCGGATATCGGCTTCACGTTTAACGGTGTGTTCCTTGGAGCCTGGACGAGTCCGGCGGATTTCGGCAGAGCGGCACGCGGCAGATACACACCGGAATGGTGGCACCGGAATGTGAATCAGTACGGGCTGCTCAAGACGATCCGCATCGACGCTTCGGGTACTTTTATAGATGGAGTGCAGATGTCGGAGGTGACCATTCAGGAGGTGAAGCTGCAGGAGCCGTTCTGGACGCTTCGGTTCACGGTGGACGAGCAGGCAGAACATGTAGGCGGATTGACACTGTATGGAGCGGGCTTCGGCAATCATGATCAGGATATTGTGGTTCGGGTGTATCTCCGGTAGGTTGCGGCAGAACGGGCAGTACAGTACACTTTCAGTAACCGGTGAAGCCGGTGAGGCTTAAGGGATCACATTGAAGAGAATACTTCGGATAAAGGGAGTGTTATATAATGAACGCAGAAATGGTCATGCAGGAGCTGGAAGAACTCGGCAAGGAACGAACCAAGAAAATATACAGCTCGAATGGCGCGCAGGAACCGCTGTTTGGTGTAGCTACCGGGGCGATGAAGCCGATCTTCAAAAAAACCAAAATCAATCAGCCGCTGGCTGAAGAGCTATATGCGACGGGGAATTATGACGCGATGTATTTTGCCGGGATCATTGCCGACCCTAACGGGATGACGGAAGCCGATTATGACCGGTGGATGGACGGGGCTTATTTCTACATGCTGTCTGATTTCGTGGTGGCCGTAACTCTGGCGGAGGCGGATATTGCCCAGCAGGTTGCCGATAAATGGATCGCGGGCGGCGAGGACCTGAGAATGTCGGCGGGCTGGAGCTGTTACTGCTGGCTGCTGGGAAGCCAACCGGATAAGGAATTCTCTGAGAGCAAGCTGGCGGGAATGCTGGAGCTGGTGAGCAGGACGATTCATGACGCACCGGAGCGCACCAGAATCTCGATGAACAACTTCTTATACACCGTGGGCATATCATTTTCGCCGCTTCATGATCTGGCACTTGAGACTGCGGAGAAGGTGGGGCCGGTAGAGATCAATAAGGACAAACCCAAGAGCAAATTCCTCAACGCTTACGACACTATTCAGAAGGCCGCGGGCAAAGGTCAGATCGGTTTCAAGCGCAGACATGTCAGATGTTAAATCGGATATCCGCTGAATTTGCCAAAATCCTGCCCATAATACAACATTTCCTTCACGATTCGGGCAATTATCGTTAATTGTTGTACGAAAGAGTCAATTTCATAATTCAGTTGGCTGAATAGCAAGACTTGGCCAA
>NZ_JUEI01000124.1:0-16162 GCF_000802655.2 Paenibacillus sp. IHB B 3415
AAGAAGAGCCAGCGGACAAATAACCGCTGGCTAGAACGTTATTCACCCGTAGGGTGATTTTGTTCATGTAAGAAATTATTTGCTGCGCATGATTACTAGTCCTTCTATTTCTCGCTGAAACGCACCGTCCTTTAAAGGAGGCGTAGCCGTTTACGGTACAGGCTTTAAGGGGATTGGCCATGGAAGTTCTAGTGATGACAAGCTCTAACACGTGACATTAAGCCGCATCCGCGGTGCCGGACCTCCAGGTGTGTCGATGATGCCCGTGGCAACGAAGCCGGCAGCTTCATAAAAGCTTATCGCTTGCGTGTTGGCTGTTACTTCTATACGCAGCCCGCGCTGTGCAATGTCTTGAATAAGAGCGCCCGCGACGCCTTGACGCATGCAGGCAGGATCTGTGAACAAGTCCTCGAGTTCAAGGAAATCGCCCTCGGGAAATGCCGATGCAAAGCCGACGACCCGCCCGTCCATCACAGCGACTCGTGTGAACGGCAGCATGCTGTTGTCCCACACGAGCCATTCAGGGTGAGCAGCGGCGAGGTTGCGGTCACTCTCAACGGTCAATGACGCAGAGCGGAAGATTTCGCGGAGCGTATCTGTGTCGTCACGGACTGCGCTCCGGATGATTAGGTAAGGGGAGAATAATGCTTCTCTTTTATCCAAGGCCAAGCCACCTTTTTTGATATTCTACTATAGCCAGTATGACTATAACATAAGCAGATATGAAATTGTCTTAAGGAGATGGATGTATTATGGGCAGGCATCAGCCTATAGAATACCCAATTGTTCGTAAAAATGGACAAAAAAAGACCGCTTACATAATAAGCGGTTACAGTTCACAATGTATTGGAACCGTGCAGTGTTTGGATAGGAGTGGAGAGAAACCATACTGTACTTTTATTATATGTATACGGTTACATTCTGTCAACCCCTTTATCAAACTTAAATAATACCGCTTTCAATATTCGACTTCCCGCTGAATCTAAAAGTCTATTAATGTCATCCTGTTAGAATGTATGCTATACTGGGTTAAGTATGTTTATAGATTTCTTCCAAGTATAGGGAGCCATATGCCTATCTGAACAGTATTAGAAATTTGTAAAGATGCGAATTTCTTTCTGTATTTACATACAGTATGCCTTAATTAACGGCTGGTTGAATATACATAGGAAGTATTTCATTTATTCGTACAAATTTGTAGCAATGCCGCAACTTTTTCTTACCTGACCGGTATAAGTAGGTACGGACCGGACGGGATTAATCGTGCAAGGGCGAGGAGGGCCGAACTCACCATGACGGATTCCCAGTTGATCCAGCTTATCAAGCAAGGAGATACAGAATTATACTCGGAATTGATGCGACGTTACCAGCGGAAGATATTGGCTTTCGTGTATCATATGCTTAAGAATTCCCATATGGAGCTGATTGCCGAAGACCTCTGTTCTGAGACCTTCTACAAGGCTTTCCGGAGTCTTCATTCGTTCCGTGAAGTGGATGCTTCTTTTTCTACTTGGCTGTACACTATTGCCCGTAATACGGTGCTAAGTGAGCTGCGCAAGAACCGTGCCGGAAATGTATCGCTTGAAGAGAGCGGTTATACTCCTGTGGCACCGCTTGACGTTGCCCCGGAACAGGCGGCATTACGTAAAGAACGGATGAATCTGGTCCGTGAAGCGATTAACAATCTCCCGGAGAAGCAGCGTTCTGCGCTCATTCTGCGTGAATACGATCAGATGGATTATCAGGAAATTGCAGTGATTCTGGATCAGAGTGTCAGCTCCGTGAAATCACTATTGTTCCGCGCCAGGAGCAGTGTGAAGCTCCAGCTCGAATCCTATTTCTATGAGCCTGAATTTGATGAGCAGGCTGAGAGGGTGTAAGGCCAATGAATTGCAGGGAAGCGCAGGATTCCATTCCGCTCTTGTGGGACGCTCCCCCCACGGATCCCAGACGGATTAGACTGGAGAAACATATCGCGACTTGTTCCTATTGCAGTGCCGAATGGGCGTTGTGGCAGGAGACAAGTGAGCTTATGCAGGACTCAAGATTTGAAGTCAGTGATGAACGCGCAGAAGCGATTAACCTTAAGGTTATGGAGCGGATCTATCTGGAAAGTCCCTGGCTTATGCCCGGGGACGGTAAATCTGCGGGCAGCTCGGCTGTTTTCCGCCGCAGGCTGAGCCTGTGGATTGCCTGTTTTCTGGCAGTGTTTATCTCCAGCTTTTTATATTTCACCATGTTCAAAACACCCTCGAATACTACTGCGGCCCAGAGCGGGATTGTAGAAACAGGTGTGGCAGGACTGACATTGGATTGGTCATCTTCTTATCCGGTCGAGTCAGAAGGCGGTATTATTGAACCGCTTGTAGCCAATATGGGCCCCTCCCACCCGCAATACTGGATGGTGTTGTCGACGCTTGGCGTCGGGTTGTCTATATTCCTGCTGGTGCGCCTGAACCGTTACCGCAGACAATGAAAGCCCCTTTACTTAAATAGTGAAGAGGGCTTTTTCGTATCCGGATATGAGCTTCAAGTGAGGAATAGACCTGTAATTTTGTTAAAAAAGAAGACATTTGTTTTCATTCGTGTTACATTATTAAGCAAACATAAATGAAAGGGAAAGGTGATAGGCAATGCTGATCGGCTTAATACGCCACGGGCTGACGGATTGGAACGCGGAAGGTAAGATTCAGGGACAAAGTGACATTCCGCTTAACGACGAAGGCCGCAGGCAGGCTGAGATGCTGGGTGACCGGCTTCTGCAGGAGCCCTACCACTGGGACTACTGCATTACGAGCAGTCTTTCCCGCGCAGCTGAGACAGGAAAGATAGTTGCCGCTAAGCTGGGAATTCCTTTACTGGAACCTGATCATCGTATCCGCGAGCGTGCTTATGGCCAGGTAGAAGGCATGACGGCTGCAGCCCGCGAAGCTAAATGGGGCAAGGATTGGAATCAGTTAACACTGGGGCAGGAGAGCGATGCGGCGCTTCAGGTCCGCGGGCTTGCTTTTCTTGAGGATATCTCGGCCCGTTATCCGGATCAGAATGTACTGGTCATCTCCCATGGAGGGTTTCTTGCACAGCTGTATACCGCGCTATACAAAGACAAGTATTCGGAACGGCTCGGCAACCTCTCCCTGACGATTTTGGAGAAAAACGAGCAGGAATGGAATCCGTTATTGTACAACTGTACCCGTCATATCTTGCAGAATCAGCGTTAACCCGACCCTTCGGGTTATTTTTTTTGCGTAATAAGGAATAAAAAGGGCTATATTTCCCATAATGGTAGTAAAACGGTGAGGCGATAAAAGATGAATCTGGCGGATATGCTCACTTACGCAGACATTGGTCAGCTTACCGCCATTGCGGGACGCTATGAATGTGAGTGCAAACGGAATTCCAAACATGATTTGATTCAGAGTATTCTCATTACCTTGGGCAGCCGTGAGTTTATGGAGTCTCATATCCGGGGATGTACCCCGGAGGAACTACGGTTCCTGAACACTTTGCTATTTGATGAGCGCAGCCATTTCAGTCTGGAAGATCTTCTTGCTGCCGCAAGGCAGGCATGTTTTGACACACCCTCCGGTAAAAGCGGCAGCTACCGCGATATGGTCAGCAGGTTCAAAAACGGCGGCTGGCTCTTTACCGGTGCATCGCAGCAGAGCAGGTATCTGTTTCAGGTCCCGCTGGATCTGAAGAACCGCTTCCGCGACAGGATGGGGGAGCACCTGAAGGAAGGGATTACTCCCAGTCCTGAACCGGCTATGTACCGGGGCGAGGGTGATCTGCTGGCGGGCGATCTGCTGCTCTTCCTGCGCTATGTGAAGGATAACGAGCCTGAACTTGGCCAGGAGGGGGCGCTGTATAAACGCAATCAGCAGGGAGTGATGAATGCCTTGCAAATTGCTGAGCCCCTGCTGGGCAAAGGCGGGTGGAGATTCGGCTACGGCAGGGCCTGTGAGCATTATCCGCCGAGATTTGCCCTGCTGTATGATTATGCCCGCCACCGCCGCTGGATCTCGGAGGAGGGCTACCGTCTGAAGCTCACAGCCTCAGGGGAGCAATTCCTGGAGGAAGGGAAATCGGAAAAGCTGATGCAGTTATTCTCCTTTTGGTTAAGACTGTATAAAGGAGCAATTCCAAACCTGCCGTCGCTAGTCTATTGGATCAGTCTTAGTGCAGGAAGATGGGTTACAGTGGCTTCGTTATCCGAAGGGCTGGGCTGGCTGATTAAGCCATTCTATTATGATGACGCCGGCGCCATACTCGAACAGCGTATTCTGCGGATGATGCTGCATCTGGGTATGATCAGACTCGGTGAAGGTGCCGAAGGACCGGTGGTCATGATGACGCCTTGGGGAAGTGAAGCGGCCGTACCGAAGCTGCTGCTCAAGTAAGGGGGAGAGAGATGCGGATAGCTTATGGGAGTTACATACCGCAGCTTGATGAATCAGTCTATGTGGCGGAAGGCGCTAAGCTCGTTGGCGATGTAAGGATGGGGAAACAATCCAGTATCTGGTTCAATGCCGTGCTTAGAGGAGATTTGGCTCCGGTGATAATCGGAGAGCGCTGCAATATTCAAGATGGTACGGTGGGTCATGTGGCTGAGGGATTACCGCTGATTCTGGGTGATGATATATCGGTCGGCCATTCCGCGATTATCCACGGCTGCCGGATAGGCAAAGGCACATTAATCGGAATGGGAGCAATTGTATTGAACGGAGCAGAGATTGGTGAATATGCTTTAATAGGAGCCGGCTCCATTGTAACCGAAAACAAAATCATTCCGCCGTACACGCTCTCCTTAGGCACCCCGGCCAAAGTGATCCGTGAATTGACCGAACAGGATCTGCTGAGGATGGCACGCACCAGTGAAAGCTATGTGAAGAAGGCATTGGAATACGGAAACTCTTAAACAGCGGAGGTGTATCGAATGGACAAAATGAAGGCTACTTATGAAGTGATGCTGGGGCTTGCTGCAGAAATGGTTTGGGATGAAGCGTTAAGAAAGCGTCGTACCGACATCTTGTACCGGAAGATTGACACGGCGCTGGCTGCCGGAGATGAGGCGGCTTTCCGGAATCTGACTGAAGAACTGAAAAGTTTGGCATAAGGAAATGCGCCTGGCGCATTTCTTTTTTTACATTTATGATGTTCTAAATGCTGCATGAGCGGCAAGAAGGGGGCCAGCCGATGAAATTCAGTGATTTTGACCGTGAGACTTGGGAAGCAGACGGACAGTTCTATGATACCTGTGTCATTCCGTATACAGGACTTCAAGGGACGGAGACACCTCCCGAGACTGTTGCAGCGCTGGAGCGTCAGCGTGATTTCCTCGATTTAATCGAGAAGCCTTTTCAAGGGCGTGTAGTGACGTATCCGGCGGTACAGTATGCAGGAGCAGAAAGTATAGCTTTACTTAATGCCCTTTGCCAAAAAGTCAAATCCATTGGTTTCCAGTATGTCATCGTGTCATCCGCGAATGAAGTGCTGTTAACAGAAGAGGTTTATGAAAGCGATTTACTCCTTTGCCAGCCTGAAATGAAGAGGAATTCCGATACTCCGGTGAGCTCCCGTATACGGGATGAAATCCAGAGATTATGGTTAAATGGAAAATGAGTTAAATGTGACGAAAAATCAACAATTATTCTGAAATCAGCCACAAATGCCTGTCACAATTTAGACAATATTCTTGACGGGTTTTGGAGCCTAAGCTATGATTAGGGTGAACTTATATGTCATGTGATTTTTTTCATTGAAAACGAATTAATTACCAGAATTGTCTTTGAACGGACTCTGCAGGTGCCTTCTCAAATTTTGAAAAGGGGGTTACACACAGTATGAGCAGCCTTAATGAAGAACAGGAACCGCTTCCGCAAGAACAGCCCCAACGGAAGGATATATCACGTAGACAGTTTTTGGCTTATACACTAGGCGGTGCCACCGCTTTTATGGGAGCCGGAGCCATTCTGCCGATGATTCGTTTTGCCGTAGACCCGATATTACATAAAAAAGGCGAAGGAGACTTTATCAAGGTAGCGGAAACGTCCAAGATTACCGATGTGCCCCAGGAGTTCACCTTTGAACTGCCGCAGCAGGACGGATGGTATGCCAGTACAGCAATGCTGACGGCGTGGATCCGTAAAGACGAGAGCGGACAAATTTATGCGCTTTCACCGGTCTGCAAGCACCTTGGCTGTACGGTAGGCTGGAACAATGATAAGGCTTTTCCGGATGAATACCACTGTCCTTGCCACGGAGCGCGTTATACGAAACTGGGCAAGAATCTGGCAGTAGCCCCGAAGCCGCTTGACCAGTACACCACCAAGATTGACGGCGGCTGGGTGTATCTGGGCGACATCGTTCCAAATACTGAAGCTAAGAAGGAGGCGTGAATCCAATGTTTAAAAATGTCTATAACTGGATTGACGAACGTCTGGATATTACGCCGATCTGGAGAGATGTTGCCGACCACGAGGTTCCCGAGCATGTCAATCCGGCCCATCACTTCTCAGCCTTTGTCTATTGCTTCGGCGGACTTACTTTTTTCATAACGGTCATTCAGATTCTGTCAGGCATGTTTCTGACGATGTATTATGTACCCGATATCATAAATGCCTATGCCAGTGTGGAGTACCTTCAGACCAAAGTCGCCTTCGGCCAGATTGTCCGGGGGATGCATCACTGGGGAGCGAGTCTGGTCATTGTCATGATGTTCCTTCATACGATGCGTGTGTTCTTCACCGGCTCCTATAAGGCTCCGCGCGAGATGAACTGGGTGGTCGGGATGCTGATCTTCTTCGTTATGCTGGGGCTGGGGTTAACCGGCTACCTGCTGCCTTGGGATAACAAGGCGTACTTTGCAACCAAGGTTACCCTTGAGATCGCGAACTCTGTTCCGGTTATGGGGCCGGTGCTGAAGGAACTGATGCAGGGCGGTACGATTGTTGGCGCCGAGACGCTGACCCGCTTCTTCGCCCTCCATGTATTCTTCCTCCCGGCGGTCCTGCTTATACTGCTTGTCGGACACTTTATTATGATCCGCAGACAAGGAATTTCCGGCCCATTGTAATTGAGGCTCACCAAAACTTAAGAGTATGCTTCCGAAGCGGGTTTTGTACGAAGCGGTTCGAGAAGCAGAGACTCACAAAACTTTTAGGAGGAACGGTCATGGCGCATAAAGACGACTCCAAAGAGAAGGTGGTATTCGTAGGGGATTCCCGGGTCCGCAGGGGCAACGGGTTCATTACTCCGCCTGACTATTCGGCCTATCCGGGCAAGTCTGAAGCTTTTATACCTAACTTTCTGCTTAAGGAATGGATGGTTGGCGTAGTGGTGCTGGTGGGTATTCTGGTTCTGACGATATCGGAGCCGGCTCCGCTCGGATTTCCCGCAAATGCCACAGCAGCGGTAATTCCTATCCCGGACTGGTACTTTCTGTTTCTCTATCAGTATCTCAAGCTGCCCTATGCATCGGGAGATTATATCGTGCTGGGAACGCTTGGCGTAACCGGTGTGGCGTTTGGATCACTGCTCCTGGCCCCTTTTCTGGATACGGGCCGTGAGCGCCGGTTCTACCGCAGACCGATTGCTTCCTCCCTTATGTTCCTGTCCCTGGCGGCCATTGTGTACTTGACCAATACCGCCTGGACGGAATACAAGCACGAAATGGCGGAGACGGGACAGATTCCGGAGGATGTGCAGCGTGAGGAGAAAGCGGCCGAGAACAGGGCGGCTGGCTTGCCTACCACAACTGTCGTTCAAACGAAGGACATTGCCATTGTGGACAAGGATGATCCGGCTATGGCACTCTATAAGCAAGCCAGCTGTATATCCTGCCACGCGGTAGATATGAAGGGTACCGGAGGGCCGCCTTCCCTGCGCGGGGTCGGGGATAAGCATGATAAGGCAGCGATTCTTACTATTATTAAAGAAGGCAAAGGACAAATGCCTCCGATGTACGAGACCGCGATGGGAGCGGGGCTGTCCGAGCAGGATATTGATGATCTGGCCGGCTGGCTTGCCAAACAAAAAAGCGAACAGTAAAATAAAATTAACGCAAACCTGATCGTGCATGCGGTCAGGTTTTTGCTTTTTTTTGAATTGAAGCTGCTACAGTCGGGAGGAAGTTGTCTATATGCCGGTTCATTGGTTTGACAGATTATTCAGGGACAGAAGGATCATCTGGCTGTTGTTCATAGTGAATCTTCTGGGTACGGTTTACGGATACATGTGGTATGGCAATCAGCTGGCGTTTACGGCTGAGAATTATCCTGTCTGGCTCTTGCCTTTTGTTCCGGACAGTCCTACGGCCAGCCTGTTCTTTACAATTGCATTATTGCTGCTGCTCTACCCGCCGAAGGGGCTTGCGGGAACCATGGTTCGTCAGCTGATCGAGGCGCTGGCCGTAGTCACATCGGTGAAATACGGTATCTGGGCGGTCAGCATGATTGTTGCCGGCGGTTATCAGGGCGATACGGTCAACTGGAAAGACTGGATGCTGATGATTTCCCATACCGGGATGGCTATTGAAGCACTGATCTATGCCCGCTTCTTCTCCTTCCGCAGAATGCTGCCCGTTGCGCTGTTATGGACTTTCGCGAATGATATGGTGGATTATTCTGAAGGCGTATTTCCGTGGCTGCCATCAGTGCTGGATGATGATGTCAGTGCCGTACAGTATTTCACCATGGGTCTTACCTTGTTCAGCACAGCTGCCGCGTGGTTATTCGGCGGCAGGACAAGGCGTCCTGTACTTCCGGGCAAACCTGCTGAGAGGCACTGACAGGCTGTTCTAACTCTTGTCCTTCCGCCATACATTAAGGTGGGAGGGATGTCTCATGCCGCGCAGGAGAAGGTTCATACTGTCAGGGATTGTGTTGTGCTGGCTGCTGGCTGGCATGAATGGAGGTAGGGTTCTGGCCGGAGCGGAAGCAGCAGAGGCTGGTGCCAATTCTGGAACTGAAGCATACATAGAGGCAACAGGATTCACCGTCAGTGATCCCGCTGCCCTCACCGGCAGAAGCGGGGCGCAGCGGCTGGAGCAGGCAGCTGAAGCCCTATATGCTTATGTGCTTGAAGGCGATGTGGTCAAGGCTAGGCAGGAGAGTGAGGAGATCTCGCAGATTTTTATCTCTTCTTCCTTCGAAGGGTTGACATCGGTAGAGGGAATCCATGCGCTCTCTACAGTGATTATGGACATGAAGTCTGCCGTGGCTGCTGTAGAGGCTTCTCCCCAGCGGCGGGAAGCTGCCGCAGCCAGGCTCCGGCTCGCCGCGAACAGTCTGAATCACCCCCGACAGCCCATGTGGCTGCAGTATTACAAGCTGGTCCGCGAGGATCTGAATAATATGGAGCAAGGCGCTGCTGCTAATGATCTGAAGAGCTGGAAGGCCGCTCTGGCGAGACTGCAGAGCCGTTACGATAATATCCGGCCTGCGGTGATCATCTCCCGGCCGCCGGAGGCTGTCAATACGTTCGATTCCTGGATCTCGTATGCCCAGGGGATCGCCACCTCCGCGCAGCCGGTGGAACGGGCCCGGCTGCTGGAGATTGTGTCTTACGGGCAGGATGCAGCCCGGGTCATGTTCGGCAAAGAGCGCGATGAGCCGGCCTTGTCACTGCCGCTCGCCCCGCAGCAGTACGGGGCCTGGGGGCTGCTGGCAGGCGCGTTCATCCTTACGGTGCTGGCCTACGCCGCTTACCGCAAGTACCGGGGCCAGAACGGGGATTGGAAGGCTGTATAGCCGGGAGGGAACTATTCGCTGAAGCTGGTGGACTTCCCCTCAGGCGTATGAATCCTCAATACTCACAAAAGCTCCCTTCCCGCTGAGGCGGATGAAGGGAGCTTTTTAAGTAGAATGTTGCTGACTGAACCTAAGTATCTTAAGTTTATACAGTATAAACCAAATTGTTGTACGTATTACAACTTGGATATGTAAATACAGGGGTATTCAGAAAGATTGTTGTATGGAATACAAGAATTCCACTGCTAAGCCGCTTGGAGGAAGCGGATTGCTGCCTTTTATACAACAATTATGGATTACATCCAAGATCATGAGGAAAATGTTGTACTGTGGGCAGGATTTCATGTTAAAAGCTTCCCCTCAGCTAATCAGGTCTCCCGGAAGCCCTCACCGTGCACATCATGAACGTCGCTGATAATGACGAAGGCCTTAGGGTCAACAGACTTAACCAGCAGGCTGAGCCGGCGGATTTCCTGTCTGGAAACAACGCAGTACACCATGTGTTTGGCCTGTTTGGAATAGGCTCCAATCGCCGGGATCAATGTGACGCCGCGTTCCATCTCTGCGGTAATCAGCTCGGCAATCTGCGGAGCATCATCACTGATGATGGTGAACGCTTTGGCGGCATAAGCCCCCTCTTGAATGAAATCAATGACACGTGAAGCAATAAAGACGGCGACTAGAGTGTACAATATTTTTTCACGGGGGATATAGAGCAGGGAAGCGCCAATAATGATCACATCGACTGCCAGGATAATCTGTCCCATACTCCAGCCGAACTTGCGTCCGAGAATCCGCGCTACAATATCTACCCCGCCGGTGGTGCCGCCGAAACGGAAGACAATCCCCAGTCCCAGCCCCAGTGTTACCCCGGCATATAATGAAGCAAGAATAAAATCATGCTCCGTACTGAACGTTACAATCCAGCCTGCATTAATCATTCGTTCGAACAGCCAGAGGAAAAAGGACAGGGCACCGATACCAACGCCTGTGTAGACGATCTGATTCGCCCCCAGCACCTTCCAGCCAAGCAGGAAGAGCGGCAGATTCAGCAGCAGTGTGGTCAAAAAGATCGGTATGCTAAAGGCGTAGTTGAGCAGGATGGTAATCCCGGTTACTCCGCCTTCCATCAGCTGATTGGGTACAATGAAGTACAGAAGTCCGAAGGCGTAGATTGCAGCTCCCAGCATGATAGGGGCAATGGTTTTGCTGATGGTGCTGAATTTAACTGATGATTTCATATAATCCCTCGCCTATGCCTCTAATGGGCAGTTTATAGGTAGTTATTCTCACGGATACAGCTGCAAATCCACGAAGACTTTCAAAAAAGATTTGTCTTCAAAACGTCTTTACGATAACATAGGGGCAAACAGAAGGCAAGAACATACGGGGGGTGAAACAACAATTTATGGATAAAAGTCTTAGTGACATTCAGCGTGAGGTTGATCAGTATATCTCACAATTTAAAGAAGGCTATTTCAGCCCGTTGTCCATGCTGGCCCGGATGTCCGAGGAAGTCGGAGAGCTGGCCCGCGAGGTAAACCATCAGTTTGGCGAGAAACCGAAAAAAGCGGATGAAGCCGATAATTCGATCGAGCTGGAGCTGGGCGACATTCTCTTTATTACCGTTTGTTTCGCCAATTCACTGGGCATAGACCTTACTGAAGCCCATAACAAGGTTATGCATAAGTTCAATACCCGCGATGCCGGGCGCTGGACGCTCAAAAACACCGATTAGGCCTATACTACATATGCTGTACCAAACGAACGGGATTTAGCCGTGAGGATGGTGAGGATATGAATCATAACGACTATGTAAAAGCGGCATACCGCTCTATTCTGCGCAGTGACTTCGCTGAGGCCATCACTCTGTTCGAAGCGGCCATTGCAGCCAGTCCGGATGATGCTGAGGTAAGGTACCGCTGCTCCATCACTTATGCCCGCAGCGGAATGCTGGAGAAGGCGCTTGAACACGCTGTAGCAGCACGCAAACTGGATGGTTCCAAACCGGAGTATGATCTGCACCTCCAGCATTTGCAGGCGCTGCAGCTCGTGCAGGAAGCGAAACGGCTGCTGGAGGATGAGGCGGCGGTGCCGGTGAATCCATACCATCCGGTTACCTTGCTGAAAGAAGCGGTATCGCTGGACCCCTTATATGGGGATGCTTATGTATGGCTGGCTATCGCACACAGCCGGATGAACGAGCATCTGCAGGCGATAGCTGTACTGAAAGAAGTGATGTCGCTGCACCCGGATGATACCGGTCTGCATCAGCTGATGAAGGATCTGCAGAAATCGCTGCAAAAATATATACAATAATATCAGAGCCAGGGAAAGCGGGGAGGAATTAATTTGAGCGACAAGATCAGGGTTATTGTCTCCGGAGCCGGAGGAAGAATGGGCAAAGAAGTTGTGAAGCTGGTGCTGCAGGATGATGAACTGGAGCTGGCAGCCGCCGACCGCTCTGCGGGCGACAGCGATGCCGGCCGGATGGTTGGCCTTGAGGATAGTGGTGTTCGGGTGACTTCGGACCTGGAGGCAGCTCTTGCAGGAGCTGCTGCAGATGTGCTGGTGGACTTTACCATTCCGCAATCAGCCTACAGCAATACTGCCCTGGCCATCAAATATGGCGTTCGTCCGGTGATCGGGACTACCGGATTTACGCCTGAACAGATCGCCGAGCTGGACAAGCAATGCCAGGATCAGGAGATCGGCGGACTCATTGCACCGAACTTCTCCATCGGAGCCATTCTTCTAATGAAATTCGCGGCCCAGGCTGCCAAATATTTCCCGCACCTGGAGATAATCGAGTATCATGGAGACCAGAAGCTGGATGCGCCATCAGGAACAGCCATTAAGACGGCAGAGATGATCTCTGAGGCACGGCAGGAGCTTCGCCAGGGACACCCGGGGGAAGAAGAAATTATTGAGGGATCGCGCGGCGGTTACTACAACGGGTTCCGGATTCATAGCGTACGTCTTCCCGGCGTTTTTGCCCAGGAGGAAGTGGTGTTCGGCGGGTTTGGACAGTCGCTTAAAATCCGCCATGATTCATACGAGCGTGCCGGGTATATGCCTGGAGTCAAGATGGGAATCCAGAAGGTGATGGGGTATACCGGTTTGATTTACGGATTTGAGCATTTTATAGAATAGACGGGGGAGAGCAACATGTTAAAAATCGCATTTATCGCACATGACCGCAAAAAAGATGAGATGGTGAATTTCGTAACCGCCTATGAGCATGTATTTGAAGGGCATCAGTTATATTCCACCGGAACGACCGGACAACGGATTATGGAAGCAACCAAACTCGTCATTCACCGCTATATGTCCGGCCCGCTGGGCGGAGATCAGCAGATTGGCTCCATGGTGGCGACGGATGAGCTTGATTTGATTATTTTCCTGCGTGATCCGCTTATGGCACAGCCGCATGAACCGGATATCACGGCACTGCTCCGCCTGTGTGATGTATATGGAATCCCGGTGGCTACCAATATTGCGACAGCGGAAATTCTGGTTAAGGCAATCGACCGCGGAGATTTCGGCTGGCGCGAGCTGGTACATAAATACAAACCGGGTGTGGATGAATAATGAAACTCGACATTCTGGTATTCGGCGCTCATGCCGATGATGCGGAGATCGGCATGGCGGGAACCATCGCCAAACATAGTGCTGCCGGCTTCAAAGTGGGGATGTGTGATCTGACACAGGCGGAAATGTCTTCGAACGGAACGGTGGAGCTCCGTAAACTTGAGGCGCAGCAGGCTGCAGACGTGTTGGGGGCTGCGGTGCGTACGAACCTGGGACTTCCTGACCGGGGGCTCTATATGACAGAGCACCATCTGGCGGCAGTGACTGCGGAAATCCGCCGCTATGCCCCTTCCATAGTGTTCGCCCCTTACTGGGAGGACAGGCACCCGGATCATATCGCCTGCAGCAAGCTGGTGGAAGAGGCCGTATTTAACGCCAAGCTGCGTAAGTATATGCCGGACATGCCTTCTATCCCTGAACCGCAATTATATTTCTATTTCATTAACGATCTGGGCCGTACCGATCTGATTGTCGATGTAACGGAACAATATCCGCTCAAAGAGCAGGCGTTGTCCTGCTACCGGTCGCAATTTGGCATACTCCCTGGTGAGGATGCTGTAAAGACTCCTTTAACAGAAGGGTATATCGATCGCGTCCGTTCGAGAGATATGCTGCTCGGACAGCGGAGGCTCATTCCTTATGCAGAAGGGTTCGCCGGCAAGGTGCCGCATACGGTGGATTACTTCGGTGCTGCCGGTAAATAAGGCTCAGATTTGAAAAAGCCTGAAAAACAACTATAATAAATTCATATCATTACTTGAAGTAATAGATTTATGTAAAATGAAGGGGCGGAGCTATGGACCGGCTGAAAATAGGCATCACCTGTTATCCGTCTCTTGGCGGCTCGGGCGTAGTGGCAACTGAACTGGGCAAGCTTTTGGCCGAGAAGGGCCACGAGGTCCACTTTATTACACACAGCATCCCGTTCCGGCTGGGAACGTTTCAAAAAAATATATTTTATCATGAGGTAGAGGTTAACGATTATTATGTGTTCCGTTACCCGCCTTATGATCTGGCGCTGGCGACCAAGATGGCTCAGGTAGCGAAGATGCAGAAGCTGGATCTGTTCCATGTGCATTATGCAGTGCCGCATGCCGTCTGTGCTTTTCTGGCCAAGCAGATCCTGGGCAACGACATTAAAGTGGTTACGACCCTGCACGGCACGGATATTACGGTACTGGGCCAGGATGAATCCCTAAAGGATCTGATCCGCCTGGGCATTAATGAGAGTGATGCGGTGACTGCCGTCTCCCAGGATCTCATCAAGGAAACACGTAAGGCGCTTGATATCACGCGGGAAATTGATCTGACCTATAATTTCGTGGACAAACGGGTGTATTATCCCCGCGATGTAACGGACCTGCGCGGCGACTTCGCTGCTCCGGATGAAAAAATCCTGATGCATATCAGCAACTTCCGTCCGGTTAAAAGGGTAAGTGATGTGGTGGATATATTCGCGAAGGTGAATAAACATCTGCCTTCACGTCTGCTTCTGGTGGGGGAAGGGCCTGATCTGCCGAAGATCCAGGCCAAAATCAGCGAGATGGGCCTGGATGACAAAGTGCGGTTTCTGGGTAAGCAGGATGAAATTGCCCAGGTGATTTCACTGGCTGATCTGCTGCTGCTCCCTTCGGAGAAGGAGAGCTTCGGGCTCGTTGCCCTGGAGGCGATGGCTTGCGGCGTTCCGACCATCGGGTCCCAGACCGGCGGGATTCCAGAGCTGATTCAGCATGGCAAAACCGGATTCCTCGCGCCGGTAGGCGATACTCAGGCTATGGCTGATTATGCGGTTCAACTGCTATCGAACGATGCGATGGCAGAAAGCTTCAGACGCGCCTGTCTGGAACGGGCCTGTCATGATTTCAGCAGAGATATGATTACGAATCAATATGAAGATATATATTACCGCGTGCTTGGACGCAAGGTACTGGGCCTTGATCATATCCGGGGGTAAGGAGCAGGGCATGGAATGGACAATGGCATCATCCGGCATGGCGGAAGCCGCCGGCACCGTCATCACCGGTCTGCTGGCGGGCGGGCATGAAGCTTATTTCGTGGGCGGCTGCCTGCGCGATGAACTGCTGGGCAGACCGGTGCATGACATGGATCTGACCACCTCTGCACTGCCGGAGGAGGTTATGGCCCTATTTCCGCGCTGTGTTCCTACCGGGCTGGCTCATGGCACGGTTACTGTGCTGCAGAATGGTTATAGCTTTGAAGTTACGACGTACCGGACGGAGAGCGGCTATGCCGATCACCGCCGTCCGGAGCACGTCTTTTTTGTGAGCGATGTGAAGGAGGACCTCCGCCGCCGCGATTTCACGATCAACGCCATGTGCTCCGGGCTTAATGGTGTGCTGATTGATCCCTTTGGCGGTGAGCGGGATCTTCAGCTCCGTCGTATCCGCTGTGTGGGCCTGGCGGAGGAACGCTTCGGCGAGGATGCGCTGCGGATGCTGCGCTGCGTGCGCTTCGCCTCCGTGCTGGATTTCGCCATCGCCAAGAATACCTGGCGCGGCCTGATGCGCCAGCGGGATAAGCTGGCGCATATTGCTGTGGAGCGGGTGCGCGCGGAGGTCGAGCGCATCATAGAGGGCCCGCATCCGCAGCGCGGGCTGGCCCTCCTGCTGCGCAGCGGCCTGCTGCCGCGCGGCAAAGCCCCGTTCCCCTGGACCGGCAGTGACCTCGCGGCAGCCGCCGCCCGTACAGCAGGTCTGGGGAACCTGCAGGACGCCCGCCTGCGGTGGGCGCTCCTGCTGCATGCCCTGGGATCGTCCGCCGCTGCGGCGGATGAGCTCCTGCGGGCATGGACGTTCCCGGGG
>NZ_JUEI01000125.1:0-21416 GCF_000802655.2 Paenibacillus sp. IHB B 3415
AACCCCCGAACCCCCGAACCCCCAAGCCTTAACGCCCCGCTATAGCGCCCGGCTCAAGAAATCCTGCATAAAATACAACAATCCAAAGACATTTATCTGGAAAAATCGGAAATCCTGCACGAAATGCAACAATTTAACGTTCTGGAGCCTCGATGGCGCTGAAATGTTGTATTTTCTGCAGCAATATCTACTTTGTGTCGTTCCTGAGCTTGAAATCCTGCATTTAGTACAACAATCCGCAGTTTGGATAAGCTGCAGCGGACTCAGTTGCGCTTAATTCTCGGATAAAGGAGATTGTTCAAGGCTTACACACTCAGTAGCGGTTTTCTGCCAACATTAGCCTGGTTAGGATACCTGATTCTTATCCCTCATAATAGAAAAAACGACCCCCCCCCCCCCCCGACCCGCCCCTCATCCATAATGAAAGGCGGGTCGTTTATGCAATTTTTGATTGGGAATCTTATTAGTCTGTGTGAATTAAGCCTTTAGCAAATCGTGATCAACATACCGCGCACCGTTCAGCTCACTGATAATATTAACCGCAACCTTGGCACCGTCTCCGGCAGTAATAATAGCGTGCACACTCACACCGGCAACTGTTCCTGCTGCCCAGATGCCGTCAATGTTGGTTTTGCCTTCTGCAGTAGCTGCAATAACTGTCTTGATTCTCGGCTCCGTGCCATCCTTGGTTTCCACTCCGGCCTTGGCGGCCAGATCGGTGAGAACCCCTGTAGCCAGAATAACATGCTTGGCCTCGTAAGCAGCTCCGCTCTCCGTCTCGATTACGAAACCTTCACCGCTTGCGCTCAGTCCGGTTGCCTGCTCGGCGACGAGTTCAGCTCCGAATTTCACGGCCTGCTTATGTCCGGTCTCCACGAGGTCGGGTCCGCCGATTTCGCTGATTCCGTAAAAGTTCTCATACCAGCCTCTGCGGGTCATGCCTTTGTCATTGTCAATCAGCAGTGTTTTTTTGCCCGCCTTGGCGGCGAACAATGCGGCACTTGCCCCGGCAGGACCGGCGCCGATAATAGCGATTTCGTACATGATATAACCTCCTAAAAGTTTTGTTGCTCAGCTCCCGTGAATTCGCCTCGTACAAAACTCTCATCGGAAGCATGGGCTTAAGTTTTGTTGTAGCCCAGCTCCCGTGAATTCACTTCGTACAAAACTCGCATCGGAAGCATGGGCTTAAGTTTTGTTAGCCATGCTCAATGAGGACAGCTATTTCTTCTGCTTACTATTATATCGTTAATTACAGGTCATTAGCTAATCCGGCAGGCAGGGGAGAGAGACTTGGAAGATTGTGAATTCACCAGGAGTGCTGGTTACAGTAATCTCTCCTTGATGCGCCTCCACGATAGACTTGGTAATGGATAACCCGAGCCCCGAGCCGCCGTACTTTCTGGTGCGGGATGAATCACTGCGGTAGAACCGGTCAAAGACATACGGGAGATGTCCGGCAGCAATACCGGAGCCGTTGTCCTTCACAGTCAGAACAGCCACTGTTCCTCTGGCATGCAGCGAGACTTGTACCGCTCCGGATTCCGCATCCGTATGCTGCACGGCGTTATGGAATAGATTAAGAATAACCTGCTTTATTTTGTTAGGATCAACAGGGCCGCGTACGCCATAGGAAATATCGAAGTTCACCTCGCGCTTTCCGGCCAGCACCCGCAGCTGCGGCTGCATCTCGTCAATCATCTCACCGAGCAGCAAATTCTTGACCCGCAGCTGCGGAGCACCATCCATACGGGCGAGCAGAAGCAGATCCTCCACCAGTTTGTTGATGCGTTTGGCCTCTCCATGCATGCTGTTGAGTGCGCTATAGAGCTGGTCCCGGTTATCGGCTGCTCCCCGGAGGAGTACCTCCAGAAACCCGTAAATTGAGGTCAGCGGGGTTCTTAGCTCGTGGGATGCATCTGCCGCGAACCGGCGCATCTGTTCTTTGGCCTCACGTTCATTGTGAAAAGAAATCTCCAGACGCTCCAGCATTCCGTTGAAGGACTGGGAGAGCTTGTCGACCTCAAGCTGACCCTGATCTACAGGGAAGCGCACATCGAGATTGCCGGCATCGATGCTTTGGGCGGATTCCCCCATCTTGGACAAGGGAATCAGCGTTTTGCGCAGCGCGGGCAGGTACAGGAACAGTCCGGCCAGCAGTGCGACTACTGATAACGCGCCAAAAATAAGCAGCTGCTGCATAATCACATCTCTCAGGGGGCCGGTTTCTACGCTCATTTGCAGCAGCAATTTAGTAGCACCCGGTCTGCCAAGGTTCATGAAGACAGCCAGATGCTCGTTGCCGTCTGCTGCGGTAATCAGCCTGTATTTCCCGGTAGCTTTATCCGATGCCTGCTTCAGCAGGCTGTTATATTCCCCGTTGCTCATTCTTGGTGCTGCTGACGCAGACAGGGTTTCTTCCTGCAGATCCTTGAAGGTGCCGTCTGAGCTGTATATGGCTATCGTAGTATGAGCATCAAGCAGCAGCGGGCGGCGGTCTCCGTAGAACCGCTTGTTGTCAGGACCCATGTTGGCTTTATTCCCGGCGCTGTCAGCCCCGCCAGGAGTGCCGCTTTGGAGAGGATTTCCCGGGCTTATAGTCCCGCTTACAGCTCCGCCACGAATATTGCCCCCCGCACTGTTGTTTAGATCTGCTGCATTTCCCGCAGGATTATTAAGATTAATGTAATAGAATTCGCGCGGCACGGAGCGCATCTGGGTTTCCATAGCCTCCGCGCGGTTGCTGTAGATGAAATTCCGCATCAGAGCATACTGGAGTACGCCGATCAGAATCAGCAATACGGACAGGATTAACAGCGAGGTGGCCAGCAGCTGTTTGCGCAGGGATCGGGGTGCCTGCAGTTTGCTGAAGAAGCCCCGGGTCCGGGCAATCATACAAGGTCCACCCGGTATCCCGCGCCGCGCAGGGTGCGGATAATCCGGTGATCCTTGTCACCGAGCTTCTCGCGGAGGGAACGGATGTAGACCTCAACGATGTTCTCCTCGCCGCCGAAATCATATCCCCACACCTTGTCCAGAATCATGGGTTTACTCAGCACCAGCCCGTGGTTAATAACCAGATATTGCAGCAGCTCATATTCTGTGGGCGAGAGCTCCAGCACCTCCTCCTTGTGGCGGATTTCTTTGCGCCGGCCGTCAATCCGGAAGGGGCCGCAGCGCACCTCGCCGAGCAGTCCCGGGAACTGGTTGCGCAGGCGGGCCTGAATCCTGGCCAACAGCTCGTCGAAGCTGAATGGCTTGACCATATAATCATCCGCACCGATAGACAGGCCTTTAACCCGGTCATCCACTTCATCCTTGGCGGTAAGCATGATCACGGCCACCTCCGCCTCCTCTGAACGGAGATAGCGGACGACCTCGAAGCCGTCCATGCCGGGCATCATGACGTCGAGAATCACGACATGCGGCTTGAACTCTGCGGCCGCAGCGATAGCACCTGCACCATCCGGCGCAGTCTGTACTTCAAATCCTTCGTTCATTAGTCCCAGTTCGAGAAACTGGAGGATATGAGGCTCATCATCCACCAGAAGCAATCGGACGCCTTGCGCTGCTTTCATTAGCAGTTCCTCCATATTCAGTGATTATAGTGTCCATAGTATGACGCTATACGTTGAACGTTTGCTGAAAATAGGTCTTTGGAGCCAAAGATTGGATTCAGAATTGTCGTTCATGGTTAATCATAATGGTTAATCTAATTATACGGAAATATCAATGTTATTAATAAGGAATATAGTTAGAAATTAAAAGTTTTTGAAGCGGACAATAAAGGGTTTTGACGGCGGGTAGAGAACACTTTACAATAAGGATACAATCCCGGTTTTGAGCGTTTTTCCTGACAAAACCGGCAGCATGTCCCGATTCTCTGTTTCCTCCCCCGTTTTAAATCTTATTCATTCCTGTCACATGCATTTCTTATGGTTTGCTTCTTTCCGCTTCATTTCTTTTTGGGTTTCAATGTGGGATCTACACTACACCGCACCAATCATTCAACCTATTTATTACATGTTTCACTACCCATAAGTCAAGGAGGCTCTTCCATGAAGAAAAAAGAGATGGTAGCCATGCTATTGGCGGGAGGCCAAGGAAAAAGATTGAAGGGATTAACCAAATCGATTGCCAAACCGGCTGTTTATTTCGGAGGAACCTACCGCATCATCGACTTCCCTTTAAGCAATTGCTCGAATTCAGGTATCGACACAGTGGGTGTACTGACACAGTATGAACCGCTGGTGCTGCATTCGTATATTGGAGTCGGCAGTGACTGGGATTTGAACCGCAAGGATGGCGGGGTGTTTGTATTGCCGCCGCATGAACGGGAGAATGGAAGCAGCTGGTACCGGGGCACGGCTGATGCGATTTACCGCAATCTGAAGTTCGTTGATCAATTTGATCCGGAGCATGTACTGATTCTGTCCGGTGACCATATTTACAAGATGGATTATCATGCTATGCTGCAGTATCACAAATCCAAGAACGCCGACTGCACCATTTCGGTCATTGACGTGCCACTCCAGGAAGCGAGCCGCTTCGGCATACTGAATACGGAAGACGATCTCAAGATTTACGAGTTTGATGAGAAGCCTGCCAAACCTAAGAGCACACTTGCTTCTATGGGCGTATATATTTTTAAATGGGATGTTCTCCGCAAGCATCTGCTTGAGGACGGGGAGAACGCCGGCTCGTCCCATGACTTCGGGAAGGACATCATTCCGCTGATGCTGAATGACGGAGAGTCCCTGTATGCTTATCCATTCGAAGGCTACTGGAGAGATGTCGGTACTGTAGACAGCCTGTGGGAAGCGAACATGGATCTCCTGAGTGACAATCCTCCGCTGAACCTGAATGATACCAGCTGGAGAATCTTCACCCGTAATCCGAATCAGCCGGCGCAATATGTTGCACCGGGAGCCAAGGTATCCAGCTGCATTATTAACGAAGGCTGCATTGTATACGGTGAGGTTAAGCATTCGGTACTGTTCTATGGGGTAGAAGTGGGCGAAGGCAGCGTGATTACGGATTCTGTGATTATGCCTAAGGTGAAGATCGGCAAGAATGTAAGAATCCACAAAGCCATCATCAGTGAGAACACAGTCATTGAGGATTATATGGAAATCGGCGTCGACCGGGAGAATGAGGACGAAATTCTGCTGATTGACAAACGTAGCAAAAAAAACAAATCCGTAGCAGCCAAAACCATATAATCACAGAGGGCGGGGGATACCGATGAAAGAGCTTATGGGCGTAATCAATCTTGACCATGAACTGGATAATTTAAATGAACTGACCTATTTCCGCTGCGGGGCAGCGGTCCCGTTCGCCAGCCGCTACCGGCTGATCGATTTCGTTTTGTCCAACATGATGCGTGCGGAGCTGGAGAGCGTGGGACTGTTCGTCCGCCGCAAGTACCGCTCGCTGATGGACCATCTCGGCGACGGGAAATCCTGGGACATGAACCGCAAGCATGGCGGCTTGTTCATTCTGCCGCCGGACTGGAATGATCCTACGGACACGTCCCTTGGCGATCTGCAGCATTATCATAACAATCTGGATTTCTTCAAACGGGCGTCTGCCAAATATATTGTATTCTCCGGCAGCCAGCACATTAATACGGTTGATCTGCAGGATGTATACCAATACCATCTGGAGCAGGGCGCAGATGTGACCATGGTCTACAAGCAGATCGATCAGCTGCAGCCGGAGCATGACCCCTGCCTGCGGGTAGAGGTCGATGAAGACAACAAAGTAACGAATATTCACCACGAGAAGCATCATCCCAATGTATATTTGGATATCTTTATTATGGAGAAGAAGCTGTTCCTGGAGCAGGTGGAGCATTGCATCGCCCATGGCGAAAGTTATTTCTTCCGCGATGCCATTCAGAAGAACCGCCACAAGTTCAAGATTGCCGCCTATGAATACAAAGGCTATCATTCCGTTATCAATTCGCTGGAGAGCTACTACAAGAACAGCTTGGAGCTGCTGAAGCAGGAGAATTATTTCGGCCTGTTCAAAGAGAGTCCGGTGCAGACCAAGATTAAATATGAAGCCCCTACCCGTTATCTGGATAGCGCCTCGGTCAGCAATTCGCTGGTAGCCAACGGCTGTATTATTGCCGGAACAGTGGAGAACAGTGTAATCTTCCGTGGTGTGCAGGTTCGCAAGGGAGCCAAAATCATCAATTCTGTAATCATGCAGAAATGTGTAATTGAAGAGAATGCCGTAATTGAGAATGTCATTATGGACAAAGACGTGCATCTGAGCAAGGAACGGATACTCGTCGGAGACAGCAGGCGTCCGTTTGTCATTGCCAAGAGCAGCAAGATATAATATCTGGATCAGGGGAACTGTGCAGTGCGGCAGTTCTTCTGATCCAGTGTTGTAATAGGCAATATTTTTCCACAAATACAAGCATCTGTTAGGAGGAACCTGCTGTTGTTCAACGATAAAGAGACTTTCAAACAAGTGTTCCGCGAGAAACTCATCGGGAAATTAGGCAAACCGCTGGAGGAAGCTTCGAACGCCGATATTTACAATATCCTCGGTAATATGATCCGCGAGAATGCCGGCAAGAACTGGGCGGACACCAATCAGAAGTTCAAGATCGATCAAGATAAGCAGGTCTATTATTTCTCCATGGAGTTTCTGATCGGCAGGCTTCTGGGCAATAACCTGCTGAATATGGGTGTGCTGGAGGTTGTCCGTGAAGGCCTCTCGGAGCTGGGCTTCTGCCTGCAGGATATCGAGGAGGTTGAAGCGGATGCAGGTCTGGGCAATGGCGGTCTGGGCCGCCTGGCCGCCTGTTTCCTGGATTCGCTCGCCTCACTGCAATATGCAGGGCATGGCTGCGGTATCCGCTATAAATACGGCCTGTTCGAGCAGAAGATTGTAGACGGATATCAGGTAGAGCTGCCAGACTACTGGCTGCAGAATGATAATGTGTGGGAAGTCCGCCGTGAAGACAAACAGGTGGAGGTGCACTTCTGGGGACATGTGGATACCCGCTGGGAGAATGATGAGCTGTTCTTTGAACACAAGGACTATGAAGCCGTGAGGGCCGTTCCGTATGACATTCCGGTTATCGGGGCAGACCGCAGGCATGTGAATACACTGCGCAACTGGAGTGCAGAGTCGATCACACAGCCTTCGAGAGTATTCGGTGCGCTGGGGGGGACAGATTATCACAAGTTCCTGGAGTATAAGCGCTCCGTAGAATCCATCTCGGAGTTCCTGTATCCGGATGATTCACAATACGAAGGCAAGCTTCTCCGGCTGAAACAGCAATATTTCCTGTGTAGTGCAGGACTGCAGAGTATTCTGCGTACCTTCGCCAAGACAGGGGCTCCGATCGACAGCCTGCCTGACAAGGTGGCCCTGCATATTAACGACACGCATCCTACACTGGTTATCCCTGAGCTGATGCGTATTCTGATGGATGTGCATGGGATTGGCTGGGATCAGGCCTGGAGCATGACGACACGTATGGTCTCTTATACGAATCATACCATTCTGAGTGAGGCGCTGGAGAAATGGCCGCTTGGCATGGTCAAGGAGCTGCTTCCGCGCATCTTCCTGATTATTGAGGAGATCAATGCCCGCTTCTGCGGGGAGCTGATGAGCAAGTATCCGGGAGACCAGAACCGGATCAATCAGATGGCCATCATCCATGATGATCAGGTCCGGATGGCGCATCTCGCCATCGTGGCCAGCCACAGCGTAAACGGCGTAGCGGCATTGCATACGGAAATTCTGCAAAAGCGTGAGATGCGCCTGTTCAATGAGATGTATCCGCACCGCTTCAATAATAAGACCAACGGCATCACACACCGCCGGTGGCTGCAGCATGCCAATCCTGAGCTTGCCGGACTGATCAGCGAATCGATCGGCACCCGCTGGATTCATCAGCCGCAGGAGATGATCGGACTCATCAAATACAGTGAGGATTCCTCCTTCCAGGAGCAGGTGGCTGCGATCAAACGCCGCAACAAGCTGCATCTGGCCGACTACATCTACGGGAAGCACGGTGTCCGGGTGGACCCCGACTCCATCTTCGATGTGCAGGTGAAGCGGCTGCATGCGTATAAGCGCCAGCTGTTGAATGTATTGCACATTATGCATTTGTACAATCAGATCAAAGACAACCCTTCGCTGAACATCGTACCGCGTACGTTCATCTTCGGTGCGAAGGCGGCCCCGAGTTATCATCTGGCTAAGCGGATCATCAAGCTGATAAATACGGTGGCTGATGTAGTGAATAAGGACCCGGACATTAACGGGAAGATCCGCATCTTCTTCCTGGAGAATTATTCGGTATCGCTGGCGGAGAAGATTATTCCGGCAGCGGATGTAAGTGAGCAGATCTCTACAGCCAGCAAAGAAGCCTCCGGTACCGGGAACATGAAATTTATGATGAACGGTGCGCTGACCGTCGGAACTATGGATGGAGCCAACGTGGAAATGCACGAAATGGTAGGGGACAATAACATGTTCCTGTTCGGCCTCCGGGCAGAGCAGGTCATGGACTACTATCAGTATGGCGGTTACCACGCCCGCGATATCTATAATGGCGACGGCCGGGTGAAGGAAGTATTGGATCAGCTGATTGTGCCTGGACCGTTCTGCGCTCATGCCCAGGAATTCGATACGCTCTACCAGTCGCTGCTTGATAATAATGATGAGTTCTTCGTCCTCAAGGATTTCGCCAGTTATGTGGAGACCCATGTCAAGATTGACCTGGCCTACCGCAACCAGAAGGAATGGCTTAAGAAGTCAATTATCAACATCGGCCATTCCGGCAAATTCTCCAGTGATAATACGATCGCCCGCTATGCCTCCGAGATCTGGCATATCCATCCGGTCAAGGTATAACGCTGCAGCTACAGGCTGAATCTCCGCAACAGGAGCTTCAGCCTGTACTATTTCTGCACATGAAGAAGCCGTTCCATCAGCAGGACATTCCTGCAGTGGAGCGGCTTCTTCATGCTAAGGCTTATGGCGAGGAAGAGAATTACAGCACCTCGGATACCATGGCTGCGAACCGTTCAAGGAAACGGCGTTCCTCATCGTCGAAGCGGTGTTTGAGCGGGCTGTCGATATCCAGTACGCCGTACAGGGTATCCCCCTTAACCAGCGGAACTACGATTTCGCTGTTCGAGGCAGCATCACAGGCAATATGCCCCGGAAAGGCATGGACATCGCCTACGACAAGGGTGCGGCGTTCCGCAGCCGCTGTTCCGCATACGCCGCGGCCAAGCGGAATACGGATGCATGCCGGAAGTCCCTGGAACGGGCCCAGAACCAGCTCTTTGCCGTCAAATAAATAGAAACCGGTCCAATTGGTGTCCGGTAGAGAAAGCTTTAACAGAGCCGAAGCATTGGATAAGTTGGCGATAGCATTGGGCTCGCCCTCCATAAGTGCCCCGAGCTGGCTTAGAACGGCTTCAAACCGTTCGCTGCGGGTGCCATCATAAGGCATGGCTTGAAACATGAAGCATCACCTTCCTGTACCTTGAGTCAGTATGAATCCATAACTGTTAACTAACAAGATAGTACAGCGGAGCGCAATACGTCAAGCAATAACGGAATTATCCGGTTAGTGGAAAATCAGGAAGATGTATGAATTGTCTCCGGGCGGATGTTTCCGGCAACCCCGGGCAGGGTAATGCTTTTATAAATATACCGAAGGCTTACAGCCGGAAGGAGTGGAATATGCGCGCCGACGTACAGAACTTGTTTATAGGAATCCATATGCTATATTTCGCACATGAGAGGAATCTGACACTGACGGAGATGCAGCCGGAGCTGGAGGATTTGGGATACCGGGTAGCGGAACGCGAAGTGAAACAGGAGCTGGAACGGCTGACCCAGGAGAACTTTCTCACGGCTCATGGTGAGGCATACAGCATTACCGGAACGGGAATAGAGGAATTCAAAGCGATTCAGGCCAAGCTGGGAGTGCTATGTACCGAAGTGCTTAAGCCGGTTAAGGCTGCGGGTACATCGGGTTAATTCTACATCAAGTAACCATTCATGTTCAGAAAACGTACAGCGTCTGATCGCGCGGGAGCAAGCCGCGCGGAGCAGGCGCTATTTGTGTGGAGTTCGGATTCATGTCAGATTTCGCTTAAGGGAATGCTTACATCTGATGTATACTTATTAGGATGAAAGGGGACGGGAAGATGTATATATGCGGCGGAGTAATTCCGGAATTAACCGGCCGGAGAGTGCGGCTCCGGGCTATGGCTGCCGGAGATGCAGGAGCGCTGTTTGAGATCTGGTGCCATCCTCAGGTTGCGCCCTGGCTGGATGCCCCCTTCTTGTCCTCTTCAGAAGAAGCGGGAGCACTGATTGCTCTGCTGGCACATATGGCACGGGAAGAAGAAAGCATACGCTGGAGTATTCTGGGGCCGGAAGGGGAGGTTATCGGAAGCTGCGGCTATAATCACTGGCAGCTTGAGGGTGCTTACCGGGGGGAGATCGGTTTCGAGCTGTCACCTGCTGCCATGGGTCAGGGGTATATGCGGGAAGCGCTGGAGCTTATGCTGGAATTCGGCTTCGACAGTATGGGGCTGAACCGGATTGAGGCCTTATGCCATCCTGACAACATCCGGGCAGAGAAGCTGATTACAAGGCTCGGCTTCCGGCAGGAGGGGCTCCTGCGGCAGTACCGGCATACGGCTTCCGGCTATCAGGATGTAAGGATGTATTCCTTGCTGCAAGGAGAGAAAGTGCGGGGCTGAGAACATAGAGAGAGGATTTGGATTCATTGAAGTCACCTGGTGAAACTGAACGCAAGTTAATTTTAATTGGAGTACTGCTGGCCACGTTTCTGGCAGCAATCGAAGGGACGGTCACAGGACCGGCGGGACCGGCCATTGTCGGCGATTTTCAGGGCATGCAGTGGCTCAGCTGGATATTTACCGCTTATCTGCTGGCTATGGCGGTTACGACGCCTATTTTTGGCAAGTTAAGTGATCTGATTGGCCGCAAGCCTGTGTTCATTGGCGGGGCCGTGGTCTTCCTGGCAGGCTCGCTGTTATGCGGGATTTCGCAGAGCATGCAGCAGCTGATTATTTTCCGGGGGATACAGGGGATCGGTGCGGGTGCGCTCATTCCTATGACTTTTACGATTATCGGGGATATCTACAGCATTAAGGAACGGGCGAAGACCCAGGGGCTGCTCAGCTCGGTATGGGGGATTTCCTCTCTCGTAGGACCGCTGCTTGGCGGCTATGTGGTTGATTATTTGAGCTGGCGCTGGGTGTTTGTCTTTAATCTGCCTTTTGGGCTGCTATCTATTATATTCATCTCGCGGTATCTGAAGGAAGAGAAGGTCCGGCGCAAGACGAGAATCGATGTGGCCGGAGTGCTGCTGTTCGCGGCAGGAATGGGAGCGCTGCTCTTTGGTCTTACGGCGGGAGGGCAGAGCCTGGCTTGGAACTCTCCGCTGCTGCTGGCTATCTTAGCTGGGGCTGCTGTGCTGCTGGCCGTGTTCCTGTTCGTGGAGCGCCGTGCTCCCGAGCCAATGCTGCCGCTGGAGCTGTTCTCTATCCGCAATATCGCTGTCTCTACAGGAGCTAACCTGCTGGTCAGCACCTTGATTATTGGGCTGTCTACGTACGTGCCGCTGTGGGTGCAGGGCGTCTTCGGCAAAAGCGCGGCCCTCTCGGGCCTGCTGCTCGCCCCGATGTCGGTGGGCTGGATGCTCGGCTCCATCGCTGGCGGAAGAATGATTCTGCGCGCGGGTACCCGCCGTACAGGGATGCTGGGACTGTCGCTGATTGTTGTCGCAGCGGTAGGGCTGACTCTGATGAACGGGGATTCGTCCCAGCTGCTGCTATTGATTCTGATGCTGTTCTGCGGCGTAGGTTTTGGTTATGCTTCTACAGTCTTCACGATTATCGCGCAATCCTCTGTACAGCATGAGCAGCGGGGTGCGTCAACGGCCCTGAATACCTTCACCCGTTCACTCGGGCAGACGGTGGGTGTGGCGATCTTCGGGTCGTGGCTGAACTACAATATCGACAGGAAGCTGGCGGAACAGCCTGGGGCTGCTGCTACAGGGGCTGATATCAACCAGCTGCTTAACCCGCATAGCGGGAGTAACCTGTCCGCTGAGGCCTGGGGCAGTCTGCACGGCGCGCTGGAGAGCGGCCTGCACTCGCTCTTCATTGTGATGGCGGTCTTTGCTGTGGCCTCCCTGGTTATTTCTGCGGGGCTTAATAAAGGGCTGCCAACCCTTCAAGAGGGAAGTACCGCGTCCAAGCCATAATCTTCAAGCCTGCTTATTCATAACAAAGCGGCAGCGCCATCCATCAGGATTGCGCTGCCGCTTTGTTATCATTACTATCATGCAGGTTAGTGAATAGATTCACAACCACATCTGCCTCAACTGTGCTTATTTGCGTGGAAGCGGGGAGAGCTTCTCAGCCTGCAGGCCCATCTTCTTCAGAAGAATAATCATTTGTTCCTTTTCTTCATCGCTCAGTCCACTGAAAGCCAGATGCAGGCGTTCCGAATACTTCGGGTACATCTCGTTCATCAGGCGCTCGCCTTCTACAGTCAACTCGGCAAAAATCACACGCCGGTCACTCGGGCAGGGCTTGCGCTGCAGGTAGCCGCGTTCTTCCAGTTTGTCGATTACGTAAGTAACGTTGCCGCTCTGCAGCAGCAGCTTGGCGCCGATCTGCTGGATAGGCTGTGCCCCCTTATAATAGAGGACCTCCATAACGGCGAAGGCTGTAGGATTGAAACCTTCAATCTTGCTGCCGGTAACGGCGTGTTCGTTAATGCTCTTGAAAGACTTGGCAAAAACCCGGTACAAATGCAGTGTCAATTGAGTATCGCGTTCATAAGATTGTATCATGCTTCTCCACCTCTATTGTTAATCGTACGGGCTTCCCCGCACGGTTTGGAATACTGCTTTTCTTGATCTAGCTTTACATTACTTCAAACAAAGAATGAAGAACATGTCATTTGTCACAATAAGCACACTTTTAATTATTAAAAATCAAACAATTTTTTGATGGTGCATAGCTGCTGCGGATTTCACATGATTTTCACATGATGATCCGTACCTAAGCTGTAGCGCAGGGGTGGAAATAGCGGTATCCGGCGCGGGTTTGAGGTCTGTCCCCGGTAATTCGTATAATGGGGGATAGGGACCAGGCCGCTGACAGATAGCGGTGGTGAAATTTTTTGCAGCATAGACCCGTCTATGGTGTTATGATCGCATTACTATGAACGATTGCCTAGGAGATGGAGAGTTATATGGACCAGATTACGAATTATTACGAAGAGCGTGAAGACGATGAGGATATCGTGCTTGATGTTGTTATTGAGGAAGCCGGTTATGAAGCCGGAGATATACGGATTTCAGGGATTTCCTTTCAGGTGCGTAAGGGCGAGCTGCTTGGATTAATCGGACCGAACGGGGCCGGCAAAAGCACTACGATCAAGACCCTGCTCGGTCTGCTGAAGCATGCCAAGGCCAAGGTGAAGCTGGGCGGCGAGAACAAGTCCTATGCCTATGTGCCGGAGCAGCCGGTATTCTACGAAGATCTGACGCTGTGGGAGCATCTTGATCTCGCGGCCGCAGCCTACGGGCTAAGCTATGAAACCTTCGAGTCCACAGCAGAGAAGCTCCTGACCCAGTTTGGTATGGAAAGTGTGCGCAATGATCTGCCTGCCGGCTTCTCCAAAGGCATGAAGCAAAAGATGATGCTGATGCTGGGCTTTCTGGTCCAGCCCGATGTCTATATCGTGGACGAGCCGTTCATCGGGCTTGACCCCCGGGCAACCAAGGATTTCCTGCGCCTGCTTGAGGCGGAGCGCGAACGTGGAGCCGGTGTGCTGATGTCTACGCATGTTCTGGATACAGCGGAGAAGATCTGTGACAGCTTCATATTAATCTCCGGCGGCAGAATTGCTGCCGAGGGCACATTGGAAGGTATACGCGGAGATGCAGGGCTGCCGGAGGGGTCGTTGTTTGATTGCTTCGACGAATTAACATGAGCAGGAATTCATTTGCGTTTCCTACAGCTGCGGCTCTTTTCCGGCGCCGGCTGGCCTCCCACTTCCGTGAGCAGTCTACTATTATCCGTACAGCTGTGGACTGGACCGTCCTGCTGTATATTATTATCCCGGGAGGCTTGCTTGGCGGACGTTTCTACTATGGTTACTGGAACGGGGAGCAGCCGGCGTGGATCGGCTCTGTCCCCTATATGGTCGTACCTGTGCTGCTGGCCATTCTGCTGGCTACCGGAGGAATCGTATTGCTGCTGCAGGAAGGTGACTCGCTGTTTCTTAGACAGCGGCAGAACTGGATCAGCACCATTATCCTGCGGGGAATGGTCTACAGCCTTGCGGTAACCACGCTGAAGATGGCGGCGGCCTTTGCCATTCTGCTGCCGTTTCTGATCAAGGGCTTCGGAGTCAGTGCGGCAGGGGCCTACGGGCTGCTCGCGCTGACGATAACCTGCAGCTGGTCCGTTAAGCTGCTGGGCCATATCGTTAAGGTGCAGCGGCAGGGCTTCCGCCGCTGGCTGTGGCTGATTCCGGCTGTCACCGTGCCCTGCGGAGTCTATCTGCGTCTGGCAATCCTCTGGAAGGACAGCCCCGTCCTGCTGTTCATTGCTGCTGGCGGATTCGCCGTGATGGCAGCCATAGTGTTCAGGGCCCGCCTGCGGCTGCGCGGCACCTTCATGAACGATGTGCGCGAAGACTACAAGCAGCGGATGAAGATTGCGGCTATTCTGCTGCGCGGTGTACTGGATAAGCCGCGGCCTACTCGGTATAAACCGTGGATCTTCCGCAAATCGCAGCCGCTGCTGGCCTCGAGGGAACCGGAGAGCCGCTTCTCGGCGGCAGCGGTCAAAGCGATGCTGCGCAATCCGGCCCACTTCAAGCTGTATTTGTCGTTTACCGGTGTGGCGCTTGTGGCCATCTTTATTGTGCCGGTCGTTCTGAAGTGGCTGCTGTTTGCCATCCTGACAACACTGATGGCGTATTGGCTGTCTTCCTTCTGGCTGCTGTTCTCCGGCGATGACTACATCGGTATTCTGCCGTTCACCAAAGCGCAGAAGGCGGATGCCGGTTCCAAGGCCATGCCGATTCTATTAATGCCGTTTGCAGTCCTCAGTGCAGCTGTTGTCTGCATCCCCGCGTATGGCTGGTGGGGACTCCTGCTCTTTATACCGGTAGGCGCTGCGGCAGCCATCTGGATCGCCCGTATATTCAGTGTCATGCGGTTTGCCAGATAACATACAATAAGCCTTCCTCCGCAACCTGGAGGAAGGCTTATTTAATTATAGGAATGAGCCCGGGAGCCGCAGCGGCTGCTTATCCGCGCGGCTGCGGGGCCGCATGTTTGCCGGCTGTGTATCCGGTCGAGAAGGCAGCCGTAATATTATAACCCCCGGTATATCCGTGAATATCCAGAATCTCGCCGCAGAAATACAGCCCCTGCGTTAGTTTCGATTCCATTGTTCTCGGATCAATCTCCTTCAGATTCACCCCTCCGCCAGTCACAAAAGCTTCTGCCAGAGAACGCGTTCCGTAGACCAGTACCGGCATCCGCTTCAGCAGGGCAGCCAGTGCCTGAAGACCGGTCCGCGGCAGGTGATGACCTGTAAGCTCACCGTCCAGTCCGCTTTTGACCAGCAGCAGCGGAATCAGGCGCTCAGGCAACAGGCCCTTCAGCGAATTGCGGATGGCCTTCTTGGGCTCCAGCTCCAGCTTGTTCTGCAGCAGGGTCTCTGCCTCTTGCAGAGTCAGGTCGGGGAAGAGGTCGATAGACAACTCTACGGTATCTGTACCTGATTTCTTCTGAACCTGGCGCAGGAACTGGCTGCAGCGCAGGGCGATCGGGCCGGACAGCCCGAAATGAGTGAAGATCATATCTCCGCGGTGGGAGATCACCTTCTTGCCCTTGGGATTCCAGACCGTAAGACTCACGTCACGCAGGGATAGGCCCTGCAGCTCACCAGATTTAATCCATTCCTCCCTTGAAAGGATCGGCACCTCCGTCGGGAACAGCTCCGTGATCGTATGTCCGGCAGCAGCGGCCCACGGATAGCCGTCACCGGTAGAGCCGGTCTGCGGCACCGATTTGCCGCCGGTAGCGATAATAACGGCCCCGGCACTGAAGGCTTTTCCCGATTCCAGACGTACGCCCGTGGCCGCACCGTCCTCATATATAACCTCGCGCACCGGACTGTCTGTCATAATTTGCACGCCAAGACTGCGCACCTTGCCAACCAGCGCGGAGACAACACTTGCAGCCTTGTCCGATACAGGGAACATCCGCCCGTTGTCCTCTTCCTTCAGGGCGATACCGAGGGCTTCGAAGAACTCAATAATATCCCGGTTGTTGAAATGATCGAATGAGCTGTATAAAAAACGGCCGTTGCCCGGGATATGGGCGATCAGCTCCGCAGTTTCCTTGATATTGGTAACATTGCAGCGTCCGCCGCCTGAGATGCCCAGCTTCCGGCCCAGCTTGGCACCCTTATCAATTAATAATACAGCCGCCCCGTGTCCGGCTGCCGCTACGCAGGCCATTAATCCGGACGGGCCGCCTCCAATGACAATTACATCATAGTTACTCATAACTCTGCTCCTTTACATGTTGCAGCACTCTGCTAACGGCATCATACCATTCCGGCCGGAGTGTAGCCAGACCCGGAGAGGCTTGAAGTGATTATCGTTGTCAGGAGTGCGCGGTTGTGCTTTAATCTAAGGGAAAAGGGTATTTTGTCCAAATTGGGGAGTGATAGCGATTATTCATGCGGTTAAGGATATTTTATTGCAAATATCGGCTGCGTGCACCTTCCTGTTTCTGTTTCAGTGGCGGTTGGACCAGGGCCATTTCACACGCAGAAACCGCAGATTTCCGGATGACCAGACTTTTCTGATAATATGCTGTGCACTTGGGGTTACATTGTGTATGGCTTTGTCGACTACAATGTTCGGAGTAGTGTATCTGAATCTGGCTATCCTTCCGGCGTATATAGGGATCTTGTACGGGACTTTTCGTTCAGGGGCTTACCTGGCAATGTATTTCATCTTTTGCACTGTACTATTCTCGGTTCCTTCAGGATTTGATCATCTCATATTAAATACGGGGGTACTGCTGTATCCACTGTTGTTTGGTATGGCCAAGCCCTTCAAGAGTGCCTCTTTAATCCAAAAAGTCGGCATGCTATGGGGTACTCTGTTTCCCAGTATGCTGTTTATTGTAATTGTACCTAAGATGCAGGGACAAAGCATCTTCAACACACCCCCCACGGATGCGATTCTGGTAGGGGTGTATTTATTAACGGCTGTTATTTTGGGCGGACTGTTTATTGTATATATTGAAACGGCCTGGGACAGGCTGCAGGTCAAGGAACGGATGAAAGGTATCTCGGAGAGATTCCAGTGGGAATCGGAGAAGCTCCAGCAGATTACTAATGTGGTGCCGCTGAATATTATGTCATTTGATGACAATGGATATGTGACGGAGCTGAATGATTACATGCTCAGCCTGATTCAGCGTCATTGCCCCCATCTGACCAGAGAGATTATATTATCCCAGCCGGCAGACCGGGTCTTTGGCCATAGCCTGGATCAGGAAACCTATGAACGCTTACGGGGAATCCTGCTGAACAGGCAGCGTGCCAATACCAAAATCAAGTATGATTCCATGACCTATCATATATTCACGGCGCCGTTACAGCATGAGTCCGGTGTTCCGGGCGGCATTGTCATGATTATACAGGATCTTACGGAAGAGGAGAAAATCCGCAGCGAGCTTGATAATGTTGAACGCCTGACGCTGGTCGGGCAGATGGCGGCCGGAATTACCCATGAGATCCGCAACCCGATGGCGGTAGTGCGCGGATTCCTGCAGCTGATGCGGGAAAAGAGTCCGGAGGACCTGCATTCCTATTACCATATCGTAATGGAGGAGCTGGACCGGGCCAACAGTATCATCAATGACTTCCTGTCGCTGGCCCAGAGCCGTGTATCGGACAAGGAAATGGTGCAGCTGCATCTCATTATGGAGGAGCTTACCCCCCTGATCTGGGCGGATGCCAATCTTCGCGGCCAGAGCGTTGAGTTGAAGCTTAGCCCGTCTCTGCCGCTGCTGCGGCTGAACGTCAGGGAGATCAAGCAGCTGATTCTCAATCTGGCCCGCAACGGAATGGAGGCAATGGAGGCCAAAGGGGTGTTGACGCTGGAAACCTGTGAGCATGAAGATACCGCTCAGCTGATCATCACGGATACGGGAAGCGGCATCCCGCAGAGCCAGCTGAAGCAATTGTTTGCCCCGTTCTTCACAACCAAAAGCCAGGGTACAGGACTTGGACTATCGCTTTGCCTGAGTATCGCCGAGCGTCACAACGGAACCATTCATGTGGAATCCGAAGTGGGAAAAGGCACCTCGGTCATCGTTACGATCCCCTTTGAGCCCAAGGAGGAACCCGCTGAGATGGAAGTCTATTCTTAGGGATTCAAGGCTCTAATTATGCGATATAGCGCTGCGGGATAACGGCTTGTAGGCAGGCTGCTTCTCTTGCTTTCACAGAGTATGTATGTATAATAAAGTTAGCAAGTAGTGCAGTAACGCGGCGACGTTATCCGGGTTCTGACAACTATTCAAAGGGTAAAGGAGAGTGCAGAGAAATGTCCATGTCTTTTAATCAATATATGAAGGATTCCATTCAGCCTATGCGCGATGATCTGACGAGTATCGGATTTCAGGAGCTGCTGACTCCGGATGAAGTTGAAGCAACTCTTCCAGCCGTTAAGGGAACTTCGCTTGTGGTTGTTAACTCCGTTTGCGGTTGTGCCGCCGGCCAATGCCGTCCAGGTGTAGCCCAGGCGCTGCAGAACGAAATTCTCCCCGATCACCTGTTCACGGTATTTGCCGGCCAGGAGAAGGAAGCTACAGCCAAGGCGCGTGAGTATTTTGCTCCGTACCCGCCATCTTCACCATCCATTGCATTGATGAAGGATGGCGAGCTTGTTCATTTCATCGAACGTCACGGCGTCGAAGACCGTTCGGCTGCTGAAATTGCTGCTGAGCTGAAGGAAGTTTTTAATCGTCTGTGCCAGTAAGGTCATTTTCTGTAAGGTATATTCCCGCATCAGCCGGAGGCTAGGCTCATGCGGGATTTTTTCTGAACATATAGGCACCTGAGTCCCTTCGGACAGATCAAGTTATAAGAAAAGGGGTGTGTGAAGTGGGAATGCAGGAAGAGATTATTAAGGCCTTGGGAGTCAAGCCGGTGATTGATACCGGAGCGGAAGTACGCAAACGTGTGGATTTCCTGAAAGCATATGCGCTGCAGGCGGGTGCCAGGGGGCTGCTGATTGCGATCAGCGGAGGAGTGGACAGTGCAGTGGCTGCGGGTCTATGCAAACAGGCTACGGACGAGCTGACGGCAGAGGAAGGCAAAGAGTATATTACACTCGGTGTATTCCAGCCTTACGGCGAGCAGGAGGATATTGAGCACAGTTACGCGGTGGCCAAGGCGTTTGAGCTGACGCATACGGTGGAGACTAATATTGAAGAAGCTGTAAACGAGATCGCGCTGGAGGTAGAGCATAGCCTGAAGGCACTGGGGCAGCACCGCCACATCACCCATCAGGGCAAAGGAAATGTGAAGGCGAGAACGCGGATGGTTATGCAGTATGCACTAGCCTTCGAGAACAATCTGCTGGTGGTAGGAACAGACCATGCCTCTGAAGCCATCACCGGGTTCTATACCAAATGGGGCGATGGTGCAGTTGATATTACACCGCTGTCTTCACTGAATAAACGGCAGGTGCGGCAATTGGCTGCGGCGATTGGAGTACCTGCCGATATCGTAACCAAAGCACCGACAGCCGGCCTCTGGCCGGGCCAGACGGATGAAACCGAGCTGGGGATCACCTATGATGACAACAGTGACTATCTGGAGGGCAAAGCGGTGTCTCCCGAGGTCGCCGGGAAGCTTGAAGCCTACTACCGCAGAACGGGGCATAAACGGGATGCAATCCCTGGAATATAAGCAGTCAGAAGTATAAAAGAACCGCCGGAGAAGCTGCAGTCATTTCGCAGAATTCCCGGCGGTTCTGGCTTTCATAAGTATTAGCTGGAGAGGCGCTGCCCAACTTGTAAGCTTAGCCGGCCAGGATCTGGTTAATAAACTCCAGGGAGGCGGATATTGCCTCCTCCAGCTGCGGGGTAGCTCCTTCGAACGGGTGCACGGTTCCGAAGGTGTGATTGCCGCCTGGAATCTGCACCCAGCGGATATCCGGGCGGAGCTCCGTTAATTGCTCTGATCCCCGGCGCAGCCGTTCACTGTCCTGGCTTCCCTGAATAAGAACCGCCGGGAAGCTGGCTGTTGTCATCCGTTCCAGCAGGTTGTAGCGTCCGGCATGCTGTTCCAGGTCCTCCAGCAACACGGCATCCAGCGGCATTTGCTGGCCGGTCCGGCCATTAAGCACATGGGTCCGGCCGCTGCGCCTCATCTCAATCTTCTGTTCCTCCGTGAACAGATCGAGGTCGGTAATGCCGTTCCAGGAGATCACTCCGGTGATCTCTCCCGGATGGTCCAGCGCATACAGCAGGCTGTCTCCGCCGCCACGGCTGTGGCCCAGCAGGAATAACGGCAGGCTGCCGAATTTGTGGTGCTGGCTGAGATAAGAGAGCAGGATCTCCATATCCTTGATCTCACGGGTATAGGTATTGCGGGCGAACTTCTCAAGCTCCGTGAAATTCTGCAGATCTTCGCCGATTCCGGCATGTGAGAAGTTGAAGGTTATGACCTCATGCTCCTGGCTGAGGGCTGCCGCAGCATAAGGAAACATCCCCCAATCCTTAAACCCCTTGTAACCGTGGGCGATAACAATCAGGCTCTTAGCCTTATCCCTGGCGGGGAAATGCGAGCAGCGGAGTACAGCATCTTCTCCTGCGGGCAATTGGAAATTACGGGTCATCGGGTAAATCCCCTCTCTATATAATCTGAAACGGATTTGAAGGTTGTATTATTTATAATGTTTATGAATAATGTTTATCTAAAAAAGCTGAGAATACTCCACCCTCGATAGGGTGGGGATAAATCAGCGGTTTTCGATTTCGAAACGAACGTATGTGCTATAATATGGATAAGTTGACTAAAAGGAGGTGTTGCACATGCTCGTGTCTGCGCAGGATGTTTCTTCGAAACCCCTGGTTCATCAAGCCTATAAATATCGGATCTACCCCAATACAGAGCAAAAGCAACTCATTCGTCGAATGTTTGGCTGCTGCCGTTTTGTGTTCAATTACTTCTTGGAAGCTTGGAATCAAAGGTATGTGGAAACGGGAAAAGGCTTGTCTTATCACGCTTGTGCAACACAACTCCCCGGTTTAAAAGCACAATACGACT
>NZ_JUEI01000126.1:0-38250 GCF_000802655.2 Paenibacillus sp. IHB B 3415
ATTTTGGAAATTATATCCATACCATAATATGGGGAATCAACAGGCTTGTACATAAGGAAACTTTCTAAATTCGATAAAACTGACGAATTATCAGTAATTGATGTGACTCATTTTCGCAGGAACTTCGATATGCTTTTGTAGTAATTAATATTAATTTATTATTCTGAATTCGTTATATTAAAAAAAGCTAAGACTCACTCCACGTGTAGACTTAGCTCATGACTATCCGAACTATTGAAGTTTTCCAAAAATTAAAAAACACTCGTTAAGTCCAGATTGACCAAGTGTTTGAAAGCGTATGAAGGCATATTACGATTTTAATTTATTAGAAATAGTTAAAATCAACTCAAATATTTTCAAATCTAGAAGTTCACGAGCAGCATGAATTTCTGATAGTTTCCCAGGAGCTACGTTCTCAATTAACTTATAATCTTTATCAAAATATAATGTTCCCGCTTTGCGAAATAAGTGAAGAAACTCTTCAAGCACTGGACGGAATTCTTCATGTTCTTTTAGAACTTTATTAGGAGGGATAACCACTGAGACCTCTGTGAATCTTTCACTATACTGGCGTTTTGCAACTTCAATTTCTTTGAGCTGGTTTAGTTTCGATGACGCTAAGTCTAAATGACGTTTTTGTTCCAAAAGCTCAATTGTCAAATTGTTAAGAAATCTACTATATTCAGAAGTAGAATTGCTATAATCAACCTCTTTAAATAGCCTTTGAAGTTCATCATCGATATTAAAGATAATATCCACATCCTTCCTGAAATTAAATACAATATACTATGTGATTTCTTTTGGAAGCAACTGGATTTAACACAAGAAATACTTCTTTTGATTATAAGCTTCAAATTAATAAGCTGATGATTAGGTGTTAAGTATACCCATTGAACAGATCCATAATTTGATTTTATAAAGACGATAAGCGGAAAATATCATCGAGACGAAGTAGTAAGAAACATAATGTTATCCAAGGTATTAAATCTTGTCGAAGCTTCAGTATTGAGGAAAGCCCAACTCCCGATACACGGGGATGGGCTTTCCTGTAGGCTAAATTTTAAATGTATTATTCGATACAAAAATGTATGATTCGATACAGCAGTATAACCTAGAATAATATGATTTCATATCATTCTGTATGATTCGATACAACTACTTGCTCAATAGTTAAAGGCAGTTGAAATAAAGTCATCACCTATGGCACTCTTTGAGAAGTAGTTAACCTGTTTCCCATTTAATTGAGCATACTCAATTTCTTTCTTGGTACTGCTGCCAATGTATCCATCCACATCAATAACAAATATTTCATCAGACATATCAATCTTTCTGAAGTGTATTTTGGCAAATAAATCGGCTTGCTCTGAAGTAATGCTAAAACCTTCACTTTGCTCAAACCTGTAGGCTAAATTTTAAATGTATTATTCGATACAAAAATGTATGATTCGATACAGCAGTATAACCTAGAATAATATGATTTCATATCATTCTGTATGATTCGATACAACTACTTGCTCAATAGTTAAAGGCAGTTGAAATAAAGTCATCACCTATGGCACTCTTTGAGAAGTAGTTAACCTGTTTCCCATTTAATTGAGCATACTCAATTTCTTTCTTGGTACTGCTGCCAATGTATCCATCCACATCAATAACAAATATTTCATCAGACATATCAATCTTTCTGAAGTGTATTTTGGCAAATAAATCGGCTTGCTCTGAAGTAATGCTAAAACCTTCACTTTGCTCAAAGAACGCCAGGCTCAGAACAATATGGCCTTGGAGTGTAAGATAGGCGTTGGCGTGTTCAAATTGCTTTTTAAATTTTGTTGAGCCACATAGAGTTATTACTTTCACATCCCCACTCCTTTAGCCGTTTTCATTCATTTCAAATAAAGTATCTATTTGTGAGGCAAGGTCCATGAAAATGTGCTTTCTTAAGCTCATTTCTTTATCGTTAAAGTGCTGAATAATTAGAGTTTTCAGTTCATTAAAAAATGGTTTTTCATCTTTCAATTGGTCCTTTTTGTAATTGGATTCGTACCTATTTTTTAATCCCTTGATTAATAAAGCTAACTCAGGATTAGGTAATGTCAGTAGTTTATTTAAAAATGCACTTGCTTTAATAAGTGAAAAAAAGAATTTTGAAGGAAATGGCTCATCTAATTTTTTAAATAAGGCTTCAATATCGTGAGTAACAAAAAGTTGAAATATTTCGTCTGCCCTCTGCTTTATTAGTTTACGTTCAAGCTGTTTATTGATTAAAATAATTTTCTCTCGGATAGCTACTAATTCATTATCTTCTGGATAATTGACAGACAGTTGTGTATTCAGTCTGTCCTTATCCAAATATCTAGAATTATTAAATGTTTTATCTAACCCTTCAACAAAATCCATGTAAATTACATCCTGATTCAGTGGAAAAAGACCTGCAGCACTAAATTTGCGATACATATAAAATCCATGAATGTAGTGATAAAAAGTTATTTCGCCATTCTTAAACCTCTTGTATGTTTCATCTACCATTCTTCCAAAATCATCATCAGATAATAATTTATAGGAATCTTCATTAAGCAAATAAAAATAATCTGGCTTGTTCTGACTTATAACTTCATTGACCTCATTTCCAAATTCCGAAGCAAATAATTCTTTATTAAAAGTACCCTCGCGTACTATTGTTTCAATTGTTTTATAAAAATCACCGTAAGAAAAATTAAAGTATTTCTCTCTAAAGCGTATAACACCTTTGTACTCATCATCATTTTTGTATAATTTAGATACCACAACTTTAGCCATGAATTCTCCATTGGTCTTAAAATCCTTAAAATGCTTTACGTCAGGATTACCACTTTTTAATTCAAATGCATACGCCAACATAAAATGAAACATCTTAGTCAATATGTTAAGTTTTATGGATGTTTCAATGTCTGAATGCAATATTTCTTGTTCTTTAAAAACCACTTCAAAATCATCCAAAGTATGTTGAAGGATTCTGAAATTATTTGTGTTTGAATTCTTTATGACTTCCTGGATTAGAGAGAGGTTTTGCTTAAGAAAAGCGCCATAATCCTCTTGTTCATACCCTTTCAAGATGTTTTTAATTATTTTTTCTGGAATGGCCTTATAAGTTAAGGTTTTTCCAATTAGTTTTTCCTTTATCATTTTATATTCATTTTTATGGCTATACAGCTTTTTGTTATAGGCTTCAATTAGTTCTTGATTGCTGAGTTTGCTATCTTCATTCTGATTGAAATTACTGTTACTATTTTTCTGAGTGTGTAATTTATTTATTACGTCTTCATAATTCAGTAACAGTGTAGAAGAGATGTTCTTTAACTCTTGATTTAAATTAGAGGCTCGGTTAACAATCTCATCTTCATTTCCAATAATAATGGACTTGATATTATCATGTTCAACCAAATTATTGATGTAACCCATAATAAGATGAACATCCATACTTGCGCGTTCTAAGTCATCGAAGCAAAGTACAATATCTTTTTTTATGTTAAACAACTTATCAATGCTGTTTAAAGCCTTTGCCCCCTCACTCAAAAGGTTTTCTGTCTTTCCACCAATAGCTGAACCAACGTTTAAAATTACTTTGCCTATCTCCGGAAGAATATCACCTTGAAGCCGTTTCTTCGTCTTGGCAGATATCTTAGCAGCATAGATGCCATAAACAATTTTTTGACTGATTTCGTCTGTACTGCTTATACCATATAGCGAAACATAGACTGTTCTTAGAAGCCCACTTTCACCTTGTACGCTTTCAATTGCTGGCCTTAATTCTGTATTCCAGAAATGTGTTTTCCCTGAACCCCACAAACCATTTATCATAATTGCATATGAGGTATTTTTACGATTGATATATTCAAGTACCGAACTTGCTATCTCATCCAGATCGGTGTCTCTCCTTTGAAAAAATTTGTAATTAGGAATGAACGTATTTTTAAAATTTAAATCTTATAAACAAGTTTCCAGTGGAAACATCCGCCAAGTTCTTTGAAGTAATTTCATATTCAATTGTAAAATCACTACTTGCTTCTAAAAGTAAAAAACATGGGAAAGCGATATTCTCTTTCGGATTTAATTCATCAAAATGAAACACTAATTCTGTGTTGTCCTTGCTTTCATGAACTTCGAAATTGAATAAAGCATCAATAAAATAACTAAATTTTTGTGATGCTCTTTTACGCTTTTCATCGTAGGAGTCTAAAATATCTATTCTTGCATAGCTTAAGTCATTAAAGATTAGCGGATATTCCATTACCCTACTGTCTTTCTGATGATGAAGCATGTAATCAAAATAACTGCTATAACCTGTAAACGAATCAATAATGTTATAATCAGGTTCAATCATCTCTTCTGACGTAAGAACTTTTATGTCTTTTGGTATTTTCAAAACGACTTTAATTCTTTCATCATCGCGATTACCTTCATTTTTTAATATTAGAGGAACGACTAAAAAACGCTCAATGAATTCAAAAACATTTAACAAAGATTCCAAATCAAATAAATTATCTCCAAAGTCTAAAAGCTTCTGATATTTTTCTTTTTCCACTTCACTTCCAATTAATTCAACTGAACTTGTAAATGGAGCAGGCATAAATCCTTGTTTTTTCTTCAAATTTCCTAAATTAAAAAAAGAATCCTCTAAGGATACATCTAAATACGTATGTGATAAACGCGTTAGTTCTTCTTTTAATTCTTCGGAATACTCACCTGAAGAGGTTGTAAGGCTGGCTAATTGAAAATTATTCAGAATATCATTTTGCGCTACTGCGGGGGGTGTTTCCTTTTTCTCTTTGATAATATAACTATCTATATCTTCCATTAAGGATAGAATTTCTTCTTTTCTTGTATTAACCTCATCAGAATTTTTAAGTTGAAAACTTATTTTGCTCATTGTCGTAGAAAAAGGAATTCTGTCTTTGAGATAAAATTCAACCAATAGATTATTCCTCACTACTTCACCATTAACATTTGGATAGTTAAAATAAATCCAATTAAGAACCCGTTTCTCAAAATCTGCTTTAGACACTTTCTTTCCTTTGGTGGAGAATACCATAAATTGATAAATAATAGCGCCTGTCATCATATCTAATGTTGTAGCATCAACGGAATGTCCCTTCGAATACAAAAATTTATGCAGCCCTTTGTAGATTTTGGACTCCATCGAGTTCAATTCAAAATTCTCTATTTGAATATTTAATTTATCTAAATAAGGAGCTAAAACGCTCAGTTCACTAATTTCATTTGCCTTTAGCTTTTTTTCATTAATGCGATTTATGAACTTTTTGGTTTCATTTTCACAGTTGCCTATTAGTATTAAATCGAATTGTCTTGCGGTTGGTACATCACTAGTTAGCGATTTTAGCCAAGCCATTATACTCGTTTTCGAAAAATTATTAATTGAAGATTTGACTTGAATTACTTTCTGTTCATTATTTTCGAAGAAAAATGCAAGGTCTACTTTATCATCATTTGAATCAGGCTCCACTTGCACGTACATCCATTCACTATCTGTCAAAGAATTGATAACACTAACGACTCCTTGATAAAGATAACCACGTCCACCTTCTTTTCCTCCCATAAAGTCCCTCCATTTGTAAGTATCCACAACTCTCATAATTATCCATCACTAGTATCATTTTATCAATATGAGAGTCCTTATTTCCAAGTCAATAATGTAAACATGAAAATGATATTCAGTTTTAATCCCTACCTCATGAAATGGGCCTAAAAAAGTGTCTATTCAATCACTTCATCAGAAATGATTGGATAAGACACTATAGTTGATAATACAATTTTAAACCTTTTCAACTCACTTCATATCTATGTTAATATCCACCTGCGAAGCTTTGCTGGTTGATGACATCCCTTAATTCTGCTCTTATCTCTTCTTCTACAAAAAAACTATTTACATATGATTCAAAAAGTTGTTTGTAGTCTTTCTTACTTCGGCATTTTTTGTAGGCTAAAATTTTTTCTTGAAAATTTATTTTAGTATCTGCCTTTCCTGTTTTTAAAATTTGACATAATTCTAATATTGAATACCCATCCATTTCAATTCCATTTTCACTTGCTTGAATGGCAGTAAGCAAAAATAAAATAAAGCATCTCCATTTTTGAATTTCATTTCTAAAAGAATCACTAAAAAAATTAGATATTGCCTTAGTATAGATATCCGAGAACATTCTTTCCAAAAAATTCAATCTCCTGTAAATGTATTCAAGATTTTTACTTTCAATTAAATCATCAATATCTTCTCCTTCTTCGTCTTTGTATTCAAAATCAATATAATAAATACGCTGGTAATCAATTAATAAGTCGGGATTATATTTTGAAATAATATCAATCTTTTCTTTTATAATTTCATTAAATATTATTTTCTCACTTATATTAAACATGCTGAATTTTTCATCAGTATCATCTGGATAACTAGAAACGGCTTCTAAAAACATAAAAATTCTACCTAAATTCGAGGCGTATGCCTCTTGATATATTTTTTCATACTGTTTTTGTAAATCTGTTCTTTCTTTTGCCTTCTCACTATTTCTTTGAAAATAATGGGACATAAATTGTCCTACAACCACCCCTACTAACCCTGTTAATGCAGGTAACAACGCAATCAAATTTTTCAATCCTTTCCTTTTCATTAATTAAATAGTGTATTATCATCTTTCGCTTTTGAATATAAAAATTTATAAATTTTCGATAATCTACTATTTATAATAAAACTAAAACCATTTAATATAGCAAGTCCAAAAAAAAGAATGAATCCTCCTTTCAATAAAAGGCATAACATTAAACTTATAGGAATTGAAAATAAAAAGAGTCCACCACGGGAGAGAAAATCGAATATTGTAGACATTGATATATTAGAAAGGATAAATTTCTGAGTATCCTCGATATCAAATTCATTTTCTCGAATTGAATGGAAAACTTGAAAACTGAAATTATTTCTTCTCACTTTTGGAATGTCTAAATTCAAAACCATACTTATTTCAAAATTCATAATTTTTTTAATTCTCTCATATTGATTGAATAGTATAAAACCACTGAATGGATGACCATTATAGATAGGATAATTATAATCGATTGCTTCTTCATCATCAGAAATAATACTCATAGAATAATTAGGCTGCTGTATTTTATTAAAATATAATTTTGCAAACGACTTTTCTATATTCAAACTTACTGGAAAATCAGTCTTATTGATTATTTTAATATTAATCTTAGTTATACGATAAGGATCAATAAGTAAATCATCCAACTGGACTTCGATTTGATGATTTAATAAGTGGTATTCAATTTTCGGATTAACAAAAACAACATTACGAAATAAATTTTTCATGTCTTTTGTTTGGAATAAGAGTAAGAAGCCAAACCGCATAAAGAAGTACCATTTCTGAAAAATAAGATGCTTCAACGTTTCAGGGAATGGTAATGTACTTAAATCAGATCCTACAATCGCTTTTCCATGGACTGAGTATTTTATTAAGGTAACTGTTTCATTTTTGACATCACGAATAACCAACCATGGAAGATATATAAAAAACAAAAAAAGGGCTATAGAACTATTTTGAAAGCAGTAAAATATCTTTTTCAATTTCTATATCCTCCTGACTTGAAATGCCTGTCAAGTCGACAGTATTACTCATACTTGAAATTAATTTCATCCTTAAAACGATTGTATCTCCAAAAATAAAAAGGTAAAATTACCTAAGTCACATAGATGAGCGGGGAAAAAATTAATAGGTATTGTTCATGATTTTCGTACAGATTTCGTACAGATAAATAGTGACCTACTTTAATCAAATCACTACATTGTATCAAGTACATCAAGCATTAAAAAGACTTTCTGAGCTATTCAAAAACGCTGTTTTCCAGCTTCTTTAATTAATTGAGGGATGTGTGTCATATGGACAAGAACAGAACGTTAGATGAGCTTTTTGGGGCAATGAAGGCATTGTATGAGATGAATTCAAACGAAAGTCCTGTAGTTTATGCCATCGGTAACATTTGGAATGCCGTAAAGGAAATTTGTGAATTTGAGGTCCAAGGCCCACTTAGCGAAAAAATTTTGGAGTATGTTTTAGAGCGACTGGAAAAATCAAACTCAGGGGAAGACAGATTTGAAAATCTGATTGCGTACTTGACCACATCAAAAATTGAAATGAATGAGGATTAATAAAGTAAAAATAATTATTTCAAAAAAACAAATAAATAAAACTGAAGCTATTTTAAGATTCAATGTCTTAACAACAAGGTTATATTTTTCAGTTAACTAATGAAATCCCTTGAAATGCAGCTTTGGAGCAATTTATTTATTCCACAAAGGTCAGCCTAAATAAAGAATGAAAAATAAAATAAAAATAATAATCAGGATTAAAAACAACGACAATAGGCCAACATAAATGCAATACACTATATGCAATAAGCAAACACCAATCCTCAACCTACACGTGCAATATAAAATGAGAAAACATAAATAAGTCATTCAGCTTGTTCCAAGAAACCAAAGAAAGTATTAGACGATGTAAACTTTAAGCCCTTCAAAAAAAGGGCTTGTTTGCATTCGGATAAATTTTCCAGGATTATAAAAGCATAATTGTATGTTCGTTAGTCGAGAATATCAGTACCGCCATGTAGAAAGGAGGTTAATCCATGAATGTCAACACTCTTACCAAGCTTTCTCTGCAGCTCCAAAAAGGCAAGAAGGCGAAGAAAAAAACTAATGCCCCCTTCGTGTTGAAAGGAGGCATCAGCTTCTCATTCCACATTCTGTAATAAAAGCTTTACAGAAAGGCAATCGTCGCTTGATTGCCTTTCTATATTATGATACCTAAAATACATATATATGCCTGTTTTTCAATTGTAAATTATTCCATTTTAAGTTCATCCTGTATTTCCCATGTTTAAATTATCCTGGGATTCCGCTTTGGATTTAGGAATACGCTTTAATTCATCTGATAGTCGGTTAAGTTACAAATGATATAGGTGATAGGTAGCTAGCGTGATATCATGGAGAAAAATGAATGGAGAAATTTATTATGGGAAATCGGTGGGAAGTTGACGAATCAAGAACACATCTAAGTAAAAAGTGCCCTTGCGGTAAGGGAGGCATATCTATTACCACAAACTCTTTATCTGATAATTGTGGCGGACAAAAGAAGAAGACGAAGCACCTGTAATGAGCTGTATGGAATGTCATATGAAATATATAAGCAATAGTTTTGGCTGGTTGCCACGTGAACTTGCACAAAACTACAAAGATATGAATGTTCAATATGACAAGCAAAAAGATAATATTCATCAAGTCTTAAAAGATAGATATCTATTTGCCGTAACTGAAAGCCTACTAAAATTGGGATATAAGGAGCTCTATGAAGTCCTAAATCAAACGCCAGGACTCGGTACTCATAATACTTACCCAACATTTCGCAAGCATATGAATAAATATGGAAGCAAGTCCGCCTTAAGAGGAATTGATAGCATCGATATGTCATATGAAATATATAAGCAATAGTTTTGGCTGGTTGCCACGTGAACTTGCACAAAACTACAAAGATATGAATGTTCAATATGACAAGCAAAAAGATAATATTCATCAAGTCTTAAAAGATAGATATCTATTTGCCGTAACTGAAAGCCTACTAAAATTGGGATATAAGGAGCTCTATGAAGTCCTAAATCAAACGCCAGGACTCGGTACTCATAATACTTACCCAACATTTCGCAAGCATATGAATAAATATGGAAGCAAGTCCGCCTTAAGAGGAATTGATAGCATCGATTATTTGAAATCATTAATTCACCTTATTACTTTTTTTAAAATGGGTTTAGCCCAAGAAGAGGAAGCGTTAATTGAGGAATGGGAACTTACTGGAGAGAAAAAGAGAGAGTATTTGAAATCCCATTCTGTTGCTCCTGCATATTTGTAAACACAATAATGTGGTTGGTTAATTTCACTAAACAATATGAGCTATTCCAATTATTAAGGATTCAATTTGAAAGAAGCCCATTTCCGAATTCACGGAGAATGGGCTTCATCTTTAGCTAAAATCTGAAAATGCAATTCATTACAAAATTGTATGATTCGATACAGTGCACTATCACAGAGATGTATGATTTCATACCAATTTGTATGGTTCAAGACGGTACGGACTTAGATTGTAAATACTTAAACAACATTTAAGTTTCTTGCAAATATTTCAACATCTTCATCCGTTAAATTCTCTTTTAAAGCAAGCTTATTCCATTTATCTAATTTCCCAACATCTCTCTCTGTTTCAATTAAATATTTAACATCTTGATTAAGCAAGCCCTTAATTCTGTATATATTAATAAGTGCTTCTTTTAGAGCAGTTTTATAAGTATAGTTATCACTAAAAGCCTTTACATTTAATTTTTCTCTTTTCATTTTATATTCCTCCAAAAGTTTTTCATAGAATTCATAACGCCTAAACATGTAAGAAACAAAATACTCCATTACTTTATCAATAATTTCAAGTGAGGATGGATTTATTAATCCATCTTCTGAATTAAATTTCAATTCATCATAGATATGCGAAATATCTGTACTGATTTCATTCAATTATTTATCAAGCATTTCACTATCACCATTCTTGCCCCGTTCTTCATCTATCTTCTTTCGGTAAGAAAAAACAATTAACGGGTAGAGCATGAACAACTTTTCTTTAAAAAGTTGCTCTTTATCCCATGCCCATAAACGTTCAATTTTGTATGAGTAATTATGATATTTTGAATCCATTGATGGATAAGAAAAAAAATGAGCATCTGTTACCGAAGGTTCATTCTCAAAATAAATAACTGCTTGATGAGGGAATAAGAAATACACTGTGTGATAGCTCTCAATAAGCTTTCTAGCAAAATAATAACCATACTCGAACATTCTCGTTGCCATTGCTGTATCATCGGCTAGCTGAAATTCAACATGAAAATAATAATCTAAATCCGCTTGACAAACATGAATATACTTATCTGCGTACAATTTGGGCTCGCTTGGTCTTATAATTAATGAAGTATCTAGAAAATCAATCTCAGCATCGATTTCCGTAGATAATTTTGTATCAAATAAGAAATTTAAAACAGGAATCATAAGTTTGCTTTCCTGGATGTTAAATAATAACTTCATAGCTCCATCTAAATCTATTGCTTCTTTTGACAATTTTCTCACCACACAATTTCTCTTACACAAGTAAATGAATCTTGGTTTAATATTAGTATACAAAGCACTGTTTCGCTTTTTTTGAACATGTTCCATCCAACAAAACAGACTAATAAACCTTGTTAAGTCCTTTATTGAATTTCTATGCTAATTGTATTCTATAAATTGAATTTGTCAAAAATAAGAATATTATCGAGACTACGTTATTCAACATTGAAATTCATTCACAAAAAAAGACATGAAGCGTTCACATCCGCCCATGTCTTTTTTGTGTAATTGTATTATTAAACAGTACCTTCACTAACTCCCTTATAGGTCTAATGTAAACTGCAGTGACAACTTGAACAACGCCCACTTATAGAAGTGAGCGTTGTTCAAGTTACACGTTCTTTCTTAATTCATGATAATCCCCCACTTGCTTTGATGAAGTTGGGGATTATTTTCTTGATAAATTTTTTATGTAATCTTCTATTAACTTACGAGTCCCTCAGTACCCTTCACATTCTCACGCCTTAAAATTTTCATGCATTCTTCAAATAAATCTGGATTATTATAGATTACAATGTAAAGTTCATCGCGAGTACGGGTGAGGAGTTGGAATAGCATTTGATTCATTTGATATTTTGCCGGATGCCAATAACTTAGCAAATCTTTACCTTCATAGTAGAAGTATTCATTAATAACTATGGCAACTTTATCAAATTCTTGGCCAATTACATCATGTGCATTTTTATTATAATTACTTTGATAATAATCAAAAGTTAAACGGTCATACTGTGAAGGAGTATAATTCAAAACTTCCCAACCTTCATTGCATTTCAAATACTCTAAAAAGTCTCTCACAGAATTATTATTATCAAAGTACTGCAAGTGAATACTCTTGTATCTAAAATTTGCGTCAGTGTTAATTTTGCTTTTATCAAATAAATTATATATAAATGAGGCAATTTCCTTATTAGTCCGTATCTTTTCACTAAGTTTAAACTGTTCTAATGGAACCGTTAATCCCGCGAAATGATTTGCTTTACTCTCTTTACTTGAAATGAATTGTTTTGGGTCAAATGAAAATACACTTTTAGCTTTGCCATTAGAAATTTTAGAGATTAGATGGTCAATTTGAGATACAAAAATTCTTTGTGCCTCATCAATAACAACGACCCCACCGTTTTCAACAATCTGTAAAGCGAACAAATAGTGTTTAATTTCATAAATATTCCACCCGTAAATAATCCTTAATTTTTCATGTCCTTCTGATAATTTTCCACAATGGATAATACAAACAGGAATATTTTGTTTGATATAATGGTATGCAATATCGTAAGCTAGTAGAGTTTTCCCAGTACCGGCAGCACCTGATATTTGCGCACAATGTATTTGCTGATTATCAAAAGCGTTTATGATTCTTTTTTTAATAACTTCCTGTTGGTCTGTTAGAAAATAGTTCTGTTGCATAAACTCATTCGTTGAATTCAGTGGAGAAACTAGATATTTCTTAGGAGAAAATAAATCATCCAAGTCTGATGCCTTAGTGAAAACTTGTTCGTTAATTACCCGAACCATTTCATGGAAGGAAGTAGCGCTTACTGCCAAAGAGTTCTCATCTAAGTAAAATAGTTCATTAGTTGATACGATATATGAAAAAAGCCTCACATGAGGATTTAATGCTTTTAAATAGTATCGATTTTTTAGAAGCTGCCCCTCATTTCCTCGTCCCGCCCACTTTTGGCGAATTCAGGGGCACTTCTGCCCCTCATTTCCTCGTCCCGCCCACTTTTGGCGAATTCAGGGGCACTTCTGCCCCTCATTTCCTCTTTGGCCAAGCCGTTAACCGTAAGCAGCAGGACCAGATTAATCAGGGAATTGAATAAACCGACTGCGGTGGCGAAGCTGTAATTGGCATTCAGCAGGCCGATCCGGTACACATAAGTAGCGATGATCTCGGAATTGACGATATTCAGCGGATTCTGCAGCAGATAGACCTTTTCGAAACCGATCGCCATCACGTTGCCCACATTCAGGATAAGGATAATCACAATCGTCGGGACGATGCCCGGAAGGTCGATGTGGCGGATTTTCTGGAACCGTGAAGCTCCGTCCACCTTGGCGGCCTCGTACAGCGTAGGGTCAATGCCGGCCAGGGCGGCCAGATAGATGACGGCGCTATAGCCTGCGGTCTGCCAAATATCGGACCAGACATAAATCGAGCGGAACATGCCGGGCTCCCCGAGGAAATTCACCGACTCCAGCCCGAAGAAATTCAGGGCAATATTGGCGAAGCCGAGTCGCGGAGCGAGAAACAGCATAATAATCGATACCATAACCACCGTCGAGATAAAGTAAGGAGCGAAGGAGACCAGCTGGACAAACCGTTTGAACCGTCCGCCGCGGATTTCGTTGATCATCAGTGCCAGCAGGATGGGAATCGGGAACCCCGCCAGCAGCAGGAAGCCGCTCAGCAGAATGGTATTCTTCACCAGCGTCCAGAACATCGGATTCTCGAAAAAAAGTTCAAAGTTCCTGAAGCCTACCCATGGACTGCCCCATATGCCTTTGATGACGTTATAATCCTTGAATGCCAGAACTGCATTCGCCATCGGATAATACTTGAAGATCAGAAAAAACAGCAAAGGTGGAATGACCAGCAGATGGAGCTGCCAGTGCTTCAGCATGCTTTTTCCGGCATTCGAGAGCCAGCTCTGGCCTTTCCTCCGGGGCGCCGGCTTGTTGTTTAAAATCAGATTTTTCTCCAGATTAATCCCCCCTAAAGTTGTGCCAGCGTTTACTGCGTTGGTTTGTGCCCATGATTGTACCTCGTGCAAAAATCGCTGCGGAAGCGTGTGATTGGTTTCCGTGTGGCTTCGTTAGTTCATTTTGCGTAAAACTTGCTGCGGAAGCAGGTACTTGGTTGTGCTAAGTTGCTTCACTTGGATTGCTTCAAGCAGAACTTGCTGCGGAAGCAGGTGTTTAGGTTTGACTGGCTAAACTGTGTGATAGCGCTTTCTCCACGACTCGATCATAAGGTGCTGCGCCGGGTCTTGAACAGGTACATTTCCGTATTTTGCGTACAGTTCACCCGGATTCCGGGGTCCATTGCATACGCTTACATCCCGCATTCCGCTTATACCTTGTCCAAATCAGGGGCACTTCTGCCCCTCATTTCCTCGTCCCGCCCACTTTTGGCGGAATCAGGGGCACTTCTGCCCCTCATTTCCTCGTCTCGCCCACTTTTGGCGGATTCAGGGGCACTTTAAGACCCTGTGATGACCTGTAGGGAATGTCATACAAAATATGTAAGCACCCCTTATGGCTGGTTGCCACGTGAACTTGCACAAAACTACAAAGATATGAATGTTCATTATGAAGAACAAAAAAATCATATTCATCAAGTCTTAATAAACAAATATCTAGCTCCTGTAACTGAAAATCTGCTTAACCTAGGATATAAGGAGCTCTATGAAGTCCTAAATAAAACACCAGGATTCGGTACTCATAACACTTACCCAACATTTCGTAAGCACATGAATAAGTATGGAAGCCAGTCAGCATTTAGAGGAATAGATAGAATTGAGTATTTAAAATCATTGATGCACCTCATTTCCTTTCTTAAATTGGGTTTAACCCAAGAAGAGGAAGCGTTAATTTCAGAATGGGAACTTATTGGAAAGAATAAGAGAGATTATTTGAAATCTCATTCTGTTGCTCCTGCGTCACATAAAACAAAATAAACTGTCGGTTAAATATACTCAAGCGTTAAACCAACTGCTATTAGAGTATAAATACAATTGAAAAGCCCCTCATCAAAATTTCGTAGAGGGGCTTAATCTTGAGTAAAAATGTGATAATGTATGCTTCGATACAAAATTGTATGGTTCGATACAGCAGCTCTTTTAGGTTTTGCATGATTTCATACAATTCTATATGATTCGATATCGTCTTAATAATGGAAAGTCACCTTCAATTCCATTACATACGTTATCACTCTCATACTGTTGCCAGAACTATAATCGCAAAATATTTAATGTGCTAAATCCCACACACAGTCCTCGGAGTGTATTAGATGGTCAATTTGAGATACAAAAATTCTTTGTGCCTCATCAATAACAACGACCCCACCGTTTTCAACAATCTGTAAAGCGAACAAATAGTGTTTAATTTCATAAATATTCCACCCGTAAATAATCCTTAATTTTTCATGTCCTTCTGATAATTTTCCACAATGGATAATACAAACAGGAATATTTTGTTTGATATAATGGTATGCAATATCGTAAGCTAGTAGAGTTTTCCCAGTACCGGCAGCACCTGATATTTGCGCACAATGTATTTGCTGATTATCAAAAGCGTTTATGATTCTTTTTTTAATAACTTCCTGTTGGTCTGTTAGAAAATAGTTCTGTTGCATAAACTCATTCGTTGAATTCAGTGGAGAAACTAGATATTTCTTAGGAGAAAATAAATCATCCAAGTCTGATGCCTTAGTGAAAACTTGTTCGTTAATTACCCGAACCATTTCATGGAAGGAAGTAGCGCTTACTGCCAAAGAGTTCTCATCTAAGTAAAATAGTTCATTAGTTGATACGATATATGAAAAAAGCCTCACATGAGGATTTAATGCTTTTAAATAGTATCGATTTTTTAGAAGCTGCCCCTCATTTCCTCGTCCCGCCCACTTTTGGCGAATTCAGGGGCACTTCTGCCCCTCATTTCCTCGTCCCGCCCACTTCTGGCGGATTCAGGGGCACTTCTGCCCCTCATTTCCTCATCCCGCCCACTTTTGGCGGAATCAGGGGCATTTCTGCCCCTAATTTCCTCGTCCCGCCTACTTTTGGCGGATTCAGGGGCACTTCTGCCCCTCATTTCCTCGGCTCGCCCACTTTCCGGCGCATTTAAAGGGATTTATCCCTCTCATTCTCCCGTCCCGCCCACTTTCCGGCGCATTTAAAGGGATTTATCCCTCGCATTCTGCCTTCCCGCCCACTTTCCGGCACATTTAAGGGGATTTATCCCTCTCATTCTCCCGTCCCGCCCACTTTCCGGCACATTTCAAGGGATTTATCCCTCTCTTTCTCCCATCTCGCCCACTTTCCGGCGCATTTAAGGGGATTTATCCCTCTCATTCTGCCTTCCCGCTCACTTCCGGTGCATTTAAGGGGATTTATCCCTCTCACCCTGCCTTCCCGCTCACTTCCGGCGCATTTAAAGGCAGCTGCTATTTCCGGCTAACTCAACTTGGTACTAATTTATAATGAGAAAATTTGTTTTATCAACATTTATTTGAATGGTGTTCTTTTCCTAATGGTGTTCTTTTCTAAACGTTGTACTTTACCAGACAAGAAAAAACGGCCGCGCGTCCGGACCATGGACAGCTGCAGCCGCTTGAGCATGTGAAATCAATACTATTCGCTATGCGATTGTCTGTAGGTGCTCGGCGAAATGCCCGTCAGCCGCTTGAACGCCCGCCGGAAAGAATGTGAGCTGTTGTAGCCGACTCTGGCCGCGATCTCATCCACCGTGTACCGGCTCTCTCGCAGCAGGACTGCCGCCTCATCCATCCGCACCTTAATCAGGTGATCCGAATAATTGACCCCCGTCACTTCCTTGAACAGCTGCGAGATATATTTCTCGGGCCGCTCCACATGCTCGGCGACGCGGTACAGGGTGAGCTCGGTATCGGCGTACATTTCTGCGGTATACTGGTACATCTGCTTGATGATCTGGGTGTGCGCATCCTTCTTTTTGTTGGTGATGAATCCGCATAGCTCTCCGGTCAGCTCAAGGAATTCCGTCTGGATTCTCTCCAGCGGCGCCGAGGTGTCAATGTCGATAATCTGCCGTTTGACGCTCTCCCCCAGGGGGGACTCCATGAATATTTTTTGATCCAGCAGCTTGAGGAAGGTGCCCTTCATCTCCCCGATCAGCTGATGCTTCATTTCCATCGACAGCTCGCGGGGCCCCAGATTCTGTGCAAAAGTGGCCTCCATAATCCGCTCCGCCTCGGCCAGCTCGCCGGCGCGGATCGTACTGATCAGCCGCTGCTCCGTCTCCAGAGGATAATAGTAGGTCGTATTCTCAATCTGCACCTCCTGATGGCGCATGACTCCTTTACGGTTCGTATATACGGCATATTCCAGCGCCTGTCTGGCCTGCTCGAAGGACTGGCTAACCTCAGTAACCGACGAGAAATACTCCCCGAAGCCGCCCTGCACCGAAATTCGGTATTCCTCAAACACCCGCTGAACCCCCTGATCCATCAGGCGTTCCATCCCATCTTCCTTGCCCGCCGGGCCACCGTCAGCCGGGCTGGAGAAGAACAAAATGACTATTTTGTCAGAGCCCATATCTGTCATCGGGAGCGGACCCGCCAGCTCGGCAAACGTCTGCTTCAGCAGGAGCCGGGCCGCATTCAGCTCATTCAGGATTTCAACACTGTCCATACCGGAATACCCTTTGATCTGCAGAATTCCCGCATACCCGGTTCCTTCACCCAGTCCGATATCCGCCTGCTCGGCTGCCGAGACAATCTCCTCCCTGGATTCGAATTCCCCGGCGATCAGCCGTTTGAGAAAAGCATCCCGGACCAGCGGCAGCTGACGGTTAAGCTCAGTCTCCAGCAGCTTGTTCTTCGTAATCATGTCGGCGATATTCCCGCTCAGGAAGTCGAATTCATTGCGCTCCGGACTGTCCTCCTTGCCGAACTGCTCCTTCATCACGGCCAGCAGACGGTTAATCGGCATACTGTTTCTGTAGGCAAGCACAAGCCCGGCCAGCAGACCGAGGAACAGGGCGCCGGCCGTAATCAGCCAGGTCATATGCTTAATTTTATTGGCATTCTCCATCAGCACACTGCGGGGAATCCCCGCCTGGTACACCCAGCCGTTCGTGCCGGAGCGGGTCGTGATCACGAGATCATCCCTGTAGAACTGGCTTACCTTATCCCCGTCAAAAAAAGGATCAGCAGCCAGCTTATCCACGTAACCATCATTTTGCCCCTGCAGCACTATGGTATTGCCGTCCGCATCGCTGATATGCACCCAGCCGCCATCACGCTCGGTCAGCCCGGACAGCAGACTGGCGATAATCTTCTCGTCAATATTAACCACCACGACAGCCGGCGAAGAATTATTGAAGCTATCCAGCGGCAGCGACTGCATGTAGGTGATTACCGAGGTAGGTGTACCTTTACTCACAAAAGCGCTAAGCGGCTTAATCTCACTCCGGTGCGTACGGTCCAGAATCTCCTTTTTCCACTCCTCCAGCGGGAGATCCTTGTAGTGATAGATCTCGTAATAATGATCCGGGCGGTAGGAGGAGCCGGCAGTGAGCACCAGATCATAATTGGCCAGATAAATATAATAGTCCTGCAAAAAATCATTCGTCTGTCCGAAGGTCAGGACATTGCGCATGGCTCTCCAGATCCCGAACACATTCGTTTCACGGCCTTGTTCATTCATCAGAACATTCAGTTCCTGATTAATGGCCAGCTGCCGGGTAAGCCCTTCAACCTCAGCCATGCGGCGCTCCAGAATCTCCTGGCTTTTCTCCAGCTGGGTCACGCTGTTCTCAATCGAAATGGACTGGGTTACAGAGATTGAGGTGTGGTACGACATATAGCCCCCAATGCTGGGAATAATTAAGATGACCAGATAGGAGATCAGAAATCTGCGGAACACCTTGGAGTACTTGGGCATGGTAAGATTCTCCCCTCTATTGGTAGCGCTATCATAGTATTAGCTTAAAACAATTTGCCGTCCAGTCAAGCTTTTGTCCTGCGCCTCCACGCGGCGGTAATCGGGAATTTAATAAAAAGCAGCGATGCAGGCCGGCATCACTGCTTTTTATTAGTAATTCCGATCTCGCTGCAGACAACTGCCGCACGGCGCGAGATTCGCGCGAGCGGCAGTGCAAGCGGATGATTAACATTAGTCAGATATTAGAAATCTAGGAATCAGGAGCCGCTGAACTGCTCACCGCCTCCGTCTGCAGGCTTCCAGGCATGATTCACCGAAGCCTCCATGATATCGGCATAAGCCCAGTGGGTTAGCGGAACATCCCGCCACGGGGGAACTGCCATCCCGCGCAATGGTCCTCTGCCGGTAAGTCTGTTAATCACCGTAACCGCCTCTGCACGGGTTAAAGGATTGCCGGGCTTGAAGCTACCGTCGCTGTAGCCGCTCAGTATTCCGGCAACCTGCGCCTTCAGGATGGCTGCCTCTGCCCAGTGCCCGGCAATATCCGGGAATCCGCGGCCTGCGGCCGTGTATGCCGTGTCTGCCGGTATCAGTACGGCTGCCAGACTCGCCATCTCTGCACGGGTAATCAGCTGCGCCGGTTTGAAGCTGCCATCGCTGTAACCGGTCATCATCCCGGCTTCGGCCACAGCAGATATCGCCGCTGCTGCCCAGTAATCTGCGCTTACATCGCTGAACGATGCTGCTGTTCCGCCGGCCTCCGGGGAGAGGGCTGCGAACAGCAGCGACGCCATCTCAGCTCGGGTAATTTTCTGGTCCGGCTTAAATAAGCCGCCCGGATATCCTTTGGCATATGCGGAATGATGTTCCTCTGCAATGCCCGGCGTAGAAGATGGAACCGGCGCAGATGTCGGCGATGGTGCTACAGTTACTGCCGGCGAAGCGGTTGCTGCCGGAGCCGGATTACCTCCGGTTTGCGCGGTGGCTCCGTGCTGTGGTGTGGCTGTCGCTTCCGGCGTTGCAGCAGGTTCCGGTGTTGCACTTGGAGCCGGTGTTGCCGTGGGCTCTTCACCCGGACCCTCGTCAGCAGCCGGCAAGGTGATTCTTAACTGATCGGCCAGCATAAGACCGCCTGACTTCTTCACAGCCTTCAGCACATGCGGGCCTGCCTCCAGTCCTGTAATCACGGCAATACTCTGCAGAATCTGCCGGTTCGCGCTATAAGCGCTGGCTGTCTGCCGCAGTTCACCGTCCACGTACAGCTCAATGTCGCCCAGTTCCGGGCCTGTCGGCCCTACGAGCGAAATCCCGCTACCCGTGAAGGCATATTCGACATAATCACCATCATTCTCCGTGTAGTGCACATCATTCTGATAATCACCGCTGAATTCAAAGGTCAGCGTAAGTGTTCCAGCCGGCTGAGCGGCCAGATAGGACTTCGCGAGCGTGACTGTACTGCCGGAGAGCGTATAATCCGTACCCTCCACCAACGTGTAAGAACCTTGGCGGATACCCCCGAACAGTCCCGGCTGCCGGAGCAGCGACACGTCTATATCGGCCTGAGCCGCAGCTGCCTTGTCGAAGACAGCCTCCACAGGATTAACGAGATCGGGAATCTCCACCTTCAGCATATCCAGCAGCATGAACCGGCCTGACTTCTTCACTGCCCGCAATGTATGAATGCCTTCCGGAAGACCGGTAATACTGTACAGATTCTGCTGGGCCAGCCGCCCGTTCCGGTACGCGCTTACGGTTTCTTTGAATTCTCCATCGACATAGATATCCATATCCCCCTGCGAGCTGTCTACTTCGGTATACAGACTGATCCCTGTCCCGTTGAAGGCGTACTCGAAGGAATCACCGTTCAGCTCGGTGTACTGCACATCATCCTTGTAGTCTCCCATGTTTCTTCCTGTACTGCGCGACCAGGAGCCATTATAGGTGATTCCCGGATCATCATTGTTGATCTGTTCGTAGCGCACTGTAGAGGAGCCTGTTATCTGGACAGTGAACAGCTCGCTGCTTCCACCGTCGAAGCTAAGCGCCAGCTCCGTCCGGCCGGATGGCTGGTTGAACAGATACTCCTTTTTCAGGATGACTGTGCTGCCGTCAGCAGTGTAATCGGCGCCCGGCAGCAGGGCAACGCCATTATTCGTGATTGCCAGCAGCGAGTCGCTGCCGGCTGCCAGTGCAAGCTCCAGATCCGCCTGGCTGCCGGGCGCCTTGTCGAAGCTGCCTGCCAGCGGATTAATCAGCTGGCCTGCCGTAATCCGCAGCGCATCAAGCAGCATATATTGGCCGGAGTCCTTGACCACCTTCAGAGTATGCTCACCATCCGCCAGCCCCGAAGCGCTATATACGATCTGCTGGGCTTCCTTATCCCCGGACGTATACGTGCTCACCCGGTCCGGACTTGCGGCATCGTCCAGATACACCAGCATATCGCCTTGAGCGGGGTCCTTCTCCGTCAGCAGCTCAATTGCCGTACCGCTGAAGGTATACTGGAAATAGTCACCGTTCTGCTCCGTATAGTGCACATCTGCCCTGTGGTCCCCGGCAGATCTGCCGGTCGAGGAAGACCAGGAGCCGCTGTAGGCAATCGCCGGATTGCTGTCATTGACATAGACCGAGCGGGTAACCGATGCTCCGCTGCCTGTTCCCGGATCAATCGGATCTGCTCCAGCACCGCCCCCCTGTTGCCCGCCGTCCCCCGGATCTCCCTCACCCGGAGCCGGAGATGTATCAGTGATGCTGATATTCATATCCTGGCTGCCGGGGATCTGCTCCTTCCCGCCATTACGCTGCCAGGAGCCGGTATAGCGCAGCCCGGTATCATCATCGTTAACAATCGAGGTGCCTTCCTTGGCTGTCACCTTGAACATCCGCGAAGCATGCGGTTCAAGTGCACCTGCACTGTAACCGTCCTCGAAGGTTCCAAGCTCCGTGTGGCTCCAGAGATCGCGGACAGAAGCGGGGCCTTCGAGTCCGATATCGCTCCACTTCACCTCCACTGCTGCACTGCGGCTGCCGAGATTGAACAGCGCCACATTATAGGTACCGTCGCCGTTATTCGCATACCAGACCTGCTGCTTCGTATCCATCGACACCGGATGGGCCGGACGCCCGGACTGGTTGACGGCAATGACCTCATCATTCGTCAGCAGCTGCAGGCCATAGTCGTCAAGCCGGGTCATGTCGTTGCCGATATAGAGCTGCGCCGCAGATACGGCCCAGAAGGTCATGGCTGTCTGCCGTTCATCCTTGGTCAGACCATCCATCGCACCGTTTCCGACATTGAGCGAATCAAAGTCATTCCATCCGCCGGGACCGGCATCCCGCCACCATACGGCGGCATCCGGGAATAGCCGGGCGATATTAGCCCACTGGGTTAATCCCACATTGCTGTCGTAGGCTTCAACATCCCACTGGATTCGCCAGCCGTTGGCGTATTTCTTCCAGAAGTCCACATAATTATGATCGAGCGCCCAGGAGAGCTCGAACCAGATGTCATGCCGGGCCAAAGCCTTGGACCAGGCTTCCACATCGCCGCGTGCATCAAGACTCAGATTGTTGATTCCCGATCCCGGAGTTACGCTGTCAAATTTGACGAAGTCAATCCCCCATTCGCCAAGCATATCGGCGATGGAATCAATATACTTTTGCGCGCAGGGGTTGCTGAAATCGATCTTGTAGCTGTAGGCATTCCAGGCATCCACAATCTTGAGCGGCTGCACGGCAATGTCCTGCATCCGGCATTCACCGGCAGTTCCGTAGATTTCCAGATTCTGATTATAGGCGTCGATGGACAAGCCGGGGATCAGGTAGATTCCGATTTTCTGCCCGTTGTTGTGGACATAGTCGATGACCTCCTGGAACCCGTTCGGGTAACGCTCAGTACTTGGAATAGGCCTGCCGTATTCATCCATACTTCCGTTCCAGCCAGCGTCAATATTAATATACTCATAGCCGTGCGACTGCAGCTTCTCATGCATGGCATCCGACTGCTTCTTGATGCTGTCCGCCGATATCCAGTTCCCTGAAGGCTCATACACCTGCATACTGAAGCTGCTCCAGCCCATATAAGGCTTCTGTGCCAGCTCCTTGTCAGCTGCCTCCGCTACATTCTGCCTGGTTCCCGCAAGTCCGGTTTGCGCTGCTGTCATGATCAGCATCAGTAGGCACAAGCCGATTTTCTTACCCAAAGACTTCAAATATCCCAGCTCCCCTCGGCAATTTATAAAGCGCTTTCTATTCCTGCCGCAACTTGCCCACTGCATGCTCATTGCATGCTCTCTGCTTACTCATGATGAGACGGCCAATAATGGTAGCGCTTTCCATACGAGTTGATCATAGGAGGTTGCCGCCCTCCTTGGATAGGTACATCTGCGGTGTTCGGCGTACAGCTTCCCCTGTTCGCGGGGGACAAAACTCAGGCGGGCATCCAGTTTTCCTGCAGTTATTGCTCCTTGTATTTGCGGATGGTGCACCGGACATGGCCGGGTTACAGCAGAAATGCAAGGAAATCCTTCACGGATAGCGCTATCCTGCTGGATATTCTGAGAATAACGAATTAGATTGTTCCATAAAATGAAGCAGCGGGCCCTTCACGGATAGCGCTATCCTGCTGGATATTCTGAGAATAACGAATTAGATTGTTCCATAAAATGAAGCAGCGGCAGCCCAAGACTGAATAAATAAAGTCTTGGGCTGCCGCTGTTGTTTAACTAACGTTACCTGGTAGTTTTGGATGTAGTAGAGCCTTCAATCGCAGCAGCACCATCCATAGCTTTGCTAAGCTGTTGTTGAATTTCAGCTAATTTTTCTGGAAGGTTGTAAACATAATCAAGAATAACATTAGTAAATTTAATCATCGATTCTAATAATTTCTCTGAGAACTCTCTCTCATCTCCGTGCGCAGCTTCATTTCCAAGTTCTCTAAGGATAGTTGCCATTTCTTCAATAATTGGAGGTAATATGCTCTTTTCGGATAAATTTTTTATCTTACTGTACAAATCTCTTCCAGTCGCTCCCTTATCTTTGCACATCATTTCTAAGGTTCTTCGAATTCCAATAGCACATAAAGTGCCTTCTATATTCTTAATACGCAGTGCAGCTTCAAAGGACTTTTTAACTACATTAGGTATTCCCGAATCATCAAGAGATACATTTTGTGGATAAAGGATTTTTTCCGTGGCATCTAATGTATAATCCTGTAGATTCCGCTCATCCGAATTTTTCATAGTTTTAAGTAAGGTTACTTCATCGCAGACAGGGCAAAGATATACGTCCCAATCAGTATAAAAAGTTATAGAGTATGGCCTTGAAAAATCATAAAATTTTTCAGTTTCGTGCCTTTCGTAATGTGAGATTTGTTTCATTTGCGTTTTATTAGCACAATGATAGCAAACAAGCACATGATTTAAATCCTCTTGGATCAAGATTCGCACCCCTTTATAAATTCAAAATTTTTACAATATTATTATAACTCCTCCTTATTTAAAACTTTATACTTTACATTTTTCAATCCCAATATAATTGCTTTGGCTACTGGTGGGCTGCTTATGAACAGAAGTATAGCCATATGTACATGTTATACAACTGCCATGACTTTATCTGCGCTCTTAAAAAAAGACAAGAGAATCCACGTCTGCTTTGCACGGAAAGGTGACAGTTGCTGATCGCTCCGCCACAAAATGCTTCTGAAATTCAATATTTTCGGTACTCCGATCTATTTTTTTCTGATATCATATAATTCAAGTGAGCGTGGTCCCTCTTAGAGAGGAGGGATTAGATGAATCTTATTCTATTACTAACTGTAATATTTAAGTTTTTTTCTGAGGGAATCAATCTTGGTCAGAAACTGTACGATGTTTTCACACAACGAAAAAAGCACTAGTCGCCTGCAGAGCTCTGTGCTTTTATCGTGTAATTATTTAATTCATCTTACTAAAGAAGCCCACGCTCACTTCTAAGCCTAAGCTGCCATCTTCCCGGATCGCAGCTTTTGCTCTATTTGGATACTATTATTTAATAGCGTATCCATATGATACGTGATAAAAAACTCCTGTGACCCGATTATAAGGGATTCAAAGCTTTTTTTAAAGCTTCAAAATAAAAAAATAATTAATAATGATCGCAAATTATTTAAGATGTTCTTTTAGAATTTCCTCTAAGCTCATTCGTGTATATTGTTAATTGCAAGTTAACTTCAGACCGTACAATGGTCTACTAGAAGACATGGGATAAGAATCCGCCAGGTATGTCCTGGCGAGATTTTTACGTTTCAGACTGAATAAAGATTTGTTAGACTTAAAACAAACCATTGAGCATGCTATCACACATAGCAAAGGTTAGGGACGCGCTCACCTTTTGCGTTCTGACTGACTCCAGTCATTGAGTTACCAAGTACGTGAAACTACAGATCCAGGGACGTCGCTGGCCCAGTTTATACCGGTCTCTCTATGCTGAGTACTCTATTATTTCGAGCTACATCAGTTTAACCTTTGTAGCTGGACTTGAACCGCTCCCCTTCGCCCGGCAACCACCGGAGCTGTAGTAACTGCGTACTCCTTATACCAGAAAGCTACAGCAGTTCGGCTCCTCCGCAGCCTGCGAGAACCTTTTGGTTTCATCCGTAAATACGCTCGAAATCCCACCAGCGCCGCTATGCAGCAGCGATTCATCCACAGGCCTTGTGTAGATTGCTCAGTTCTAACGTGAAGAAACTCGGATGCCTGCGTAAAGCGCTCGGATGCAGCAACCCAGTGGCCTCTTGGATATCCATTGTTAATTAGTTTATATACGAGTTGGTTGATTTACCAAAATAATAATGCTCTCAAGGGCTATTAGTACGGAGGGGATATATATGACAGTCTGTGCATTTATCCTAGAAGCTCAAAATGAATTTGAAGAGCGATTTTACATTCCAATTGCAACCGAAAAATTCTTTTATAAATATTGGATGCCTGGGATTCAAGCTCTTGGATTAGAAATGATGGGATTTATTACACCAGGAATTGATATCCATCAGAAAGAGCTACCAATAATTATTGAAGAACTACATAAGTTGAAAAGTTGGTTTGATCAAAATGTTAAAGATGGAGATACGAGAGAATACTTCTTCAAAAGAGTTAATCTTCTTGAGGAAAAACTACCAATCGCCTACCAGCGTGAAGATGCTGTTGTATTTATGGGATAAGCAATAGGTTACATACTATAACCTGTCGTCAGTCTACAACTTTATTTCCTTTGATAGCTGCGATACATCACGCAACAGAAAAACCGCCTGAAATCAGACGGTTAGCAAAAGTGGAATTTATAGTTTAAAGTCTTCATCGCTTACAGGTTTACAGGTCTAAAGCTTACAGGTTTATAAGTTACCCGGATTACGGCTCATTCGGACGCATTCCCCATTACCCGCGGCCGTACCTCGTTCACGGCTTCCATCAGACGGCCGCAGGTCGAGATCAGCTGATCAATCTCCTCCCGTCCCACCTTATCGATAATCTCGGCCAGCACATCTGAATAACGGTCCATTCTGCTGCCGAATACCGCCTGGCCTTTGGCCGTCAGGCAGATATAGATGACCCTGCGGTCGGTTTCGGACATCACGCGTTCAATATAACCCTTCTCTTCCAGCGTACTGACCATTTGTGAAGCCGTCGGCCGGCTGACCTGCATCAGCTCACTTAATCTGGAGACCATCAGGCCGCGGCACGGGCCTCCGCGTTCCTGTTCATCCGCCTCCTGTTGCTTCATGGCTGCATGTATGACAAACATCGTTACAAATTCTCCATGCGGGATAGAGTCCATGCTCTGCTGACGGGGGGTTAGGCGTTTTATATTTTCCAGTGTGATAAGCAGCTGCCTTTCCTGACTGTCCTGGATACTCATGAGACACCTCCGTTCTATATCATTAGATTACCTACCTAACATGTGAAAATCAATACAAACCTCTATTATCTTCCGATAAAAAATAAAATTATTGTGATGTTTAAAATAGTTGTGTATTATACATAAAAGGTAGTTTGGCTACCTAATTAGAATATCATAAAAGGCCAAACTATAATACGTACAGGATCAAAGGAGAGTACCCTGCCATGGAGCATCTCACGCAAAAAAAGAAAGTAACCATTATGATCGCCTTAATGGCGGCTATGTTCTTCGCGGCGATCAACCAGACAATTGTCGGCACCGCGATGCCCCGGATTATTGCCATCCTGGGCGGAATTGAGCATTACACCTGGGTCATCACCATCTATATGCTGACCTCCACCATTGCCACGGTGCTGGTCGGTAAGTTATCCGACATTTACGGCCGCAAGCCCTTCCTGCTCGCCGGGATCGTTATTTTCATCATTGGGGCCTTCCTGTCGGGCTTGTCTGACAACATCTATCAGATGATCACCTACCGCGGGATACAGGGCATCGGCGGCGGGATTCTGATGTCGGCCACCGTCACTGCCGTAGGCGACCTATTCGCTCCGCGGGAAAGGGCGAAGTGGACGGGAATTATGATGGCCATGTTCGGCTTCTCTAGCGTAATCGGCCCTACCCTCGGTGGATTCATGGTCGATCATATGGATTGGCGCTGGATCTTCTGGATCTTCCTGCCGCTCGGTATTGTAGCGTTCATCATGATCTGGAGAATGTTCCCGAAAGGAACGCGCGCCACTTCCGAAACGATTGACTATCCGGGCTCCATCTTCCTGTCCCTCAGCATCGTCGCACTGCTGCTCGGCTTCTCCTGGGCAGGCACCAAATATGCCTGGAGTTCACCGGAGATTCTCGGACTGTTCGCGGCAGCCATTGCCGGTGCAGTCATTCTGATTCTGATTGAGCGCAAAGCCAAGAGTCCGGTGCTGCCGCTCTCCCTGTTCAAGAATTCGATTGTCACCATCTCGATGATTATCGGCTTCCTGATGAACGCGGGCATGATGGGCGCCATGATCTATCTGCCGTTCTTCGTTCAAGGGGTCGAGGGCGTGTCCCCGACCAATTCCGGCTTCATCAACATGCCGATGTCGCTGATGATGATTGTACTCAGCACACTGGCCGGACGCTGGATCTCCAAGTCCGGTAAATACAAGCGCTACGCCATGATCGGCATGCCGTTTATGGTCGCAGCCATGATAATGATGGCCTTCATGAACAGCATCGTCATGGCTGTGGCCAGCATGATTGTGTTCGGGATCGGCCTCGGGCTGGCGATGCCGGTATTCACGCTGACCGTACAGAACGCCGTGGCTCCGCAGATGCTGGGCGTAGCTACGGCTACTACCACCCTATTCCGCAACCTTGGCGGTACTATCGGGATTGCCGTTATGGGTACCGTAATGAATACAACTCTAACTCATAAGCTGGAATCTGCAGTGGCCTCCGGCAAAGGTCCCGACCTGACCAAGCTTGATCCGGAAGCCGCGGGGCAGCTTACAGCCTTCATGAATCCGCAGCTGCTGCTCGACCAGCCCAAGCTGAAGGAGCTGCATACAACGCTGCCGGAGCAGATCCGGCCGCTTTTCAATCAATTGATTGAGATGCTGCGCGGGGCGCTGAGCGACTCCCTGACGGTAGTGTTCCTGAGCGGTACTGCGCTGCTCGTTATTGCAGCCGTGCTTGTTCTGTTCCTGAAGGAGATTCCACTGCGTTCCAGCGAATCCAAGACAGAGGCTGCCGCAGAGGAAGCCGGTGCGGGGAGTAAGCTGCGGAAGGAAACTGCGCCTGCAGGGCATTAACAGATCCACAAGTTAATCCTATAAACAACAAAGAGATGTCCCGGAACAGCTGCAGCTGCGGGACATCTCTTTTTGTATACAATGCTCAATATTACTGTTCAGAAATCATTCTGCTGGCTATTCAGCTGCTCGAAATATTCATATACCCCGTTCAGCAATTCGCTTAAGGTCTCACTTCGTTCTTTGCCGAGATGGTCAATCATCCCCTGGAAGGTCTCCCGGGATTTCGCCACCGCCATATCGGCAAGATGCGCACCCTTGTCCGTTAAAGTAATGTCGCTGATTCTGCGGTCCTGGCTATCCGGCGTGCGCACAGCGTACCCTTGGGCAATCAGACTGTTCACCATCTGCGTGACCGTGGGAGAAGTCACTTTGAGGAGCTTGCTGATATCGGAAACCGTCCGCCCCTTGTTGCCTTCCTGCTCCATGCCCTTTTTGATCGAGACCAGCACACGGATTTCACTCGGCTTCAGTCCCCAGAGCGTCGTCTTGCGCCAATTCATCCGGGCAAACTGCTGAAAGGCCTCTATTAAATCATCAATATGTTCATATTTATCTTCGTTCATCGGTACACCCCATAAGCTTTATTAACTTAAGTATAGCCTAAAATAGCCCAAACCCTCCACTCAGGAAACGGCTCGCCCTGGTTAATCCTCTTCCAGAAAAGCCGCGTTGAATTTCCGCAGCAGCTCCCCGAAGGAATCTCCCTCTTCATCTGACCAGTTTACCAGCAGCTTGCCCATAATTTCCTGCCGCATCTGCCGGTTCTCATCCAGAATTTCTCCGCCCAGCTCCGTAATCTGCAATGTATAGGCCCGTCCATCCACAGGGTCTGGTACACGGATGATATATCCCTTGTTCTCCAGTGCTGCTGCCTGCCTGCTGACGGTGGAGATATCCAGCTGGAATTCATCGGAGAGCATCTTCACTCCGGCAGTTCCGTTATTGAAAGCAATCTGATGCAGCAGCAGGTAGGCCGCCCGGTCGAGATTGCCGATTTTTTTGTATGTGGTAAGTGAAGTCAGACGGCGGACAAGAACCGCCATTTCCAGCTCTATCGTCTCTATTGAACGTTTCTCCATGCAGTCCCATCCTCTTCTCTTTCTTCATTGACATCGTTCTTTCCACTTGTATAATACAAGTATATACTTTCATTATGCAACTTATTTGTGCATGAGATACTTTTCAGGGGGAACCTATATGAAAGCCCATGAGTTCATGATCCGCCAGGTCTACAAGGTCAAGCAGGAAGACACTGTACGGACTTTTATCGAGAAATGCATCACCCACCGGATCAGCGGCATGCCTGTAGTCAATGACCGGAACGAGATTGTCGCTTATTTGAGCGACGGAGATATTATGCGCTATATCGGCAGGCATGAGGATCTGATTGTAGATTCTTTTTTCCAGATCAATGTATTCGTCGGGGATAATGATGAGTTCGAAGAACGGACGCGCAAGCTGCTCAATCTGAACGTCATGGCCATCGCCAAGAAGAAAGTGGTCACTGTGCACTACGAAGAGGACATTGAACAGATCGCCACCATTCTCGGCAAAAAGCAGATCAAAAAGGTCCCCGTTGAGCGTAACCGTGTGCTGGTCGGCATCATCAGCCGCGGCGATGTGATCCGCCATTCCTTCAAGGCTCTGCTCTAGCCTGCTGCTGTGTTCTGCTATGCAAGCTGCCTTACCGGACTGTTGCCGGCGCCGCGTCTATTGCGGCTCCCGGCCGCAAAGCCCATAGAAGAAGATATGGATAAGCTCCTCCAGAAACGCATCCTTATCCTCATGCCCTGCCAGGCTGCCCAGCATCTCTCCCGAGCTCTTAATATATAACTGTATGGTCAGCAGAACCGCCTTCACTGACACTTTATCCGATATTTCTCCCCGTAACTCATCAATGGCCGCTGGATAAAATCCTTGAAAGACTCGCTGATCAGCCTCTTTGCTGCCAAAATAATTATAATTCGTTACCTGCTAGGCGTAGCCTGGAACTATTATAACATCCGAAATATCCATTCAATACTATTTCATTATTATCTGTCGGGGGTGGCAGCAGGCTGCAAGTGGAAGGTTTAACAAAACAATTATCAAACGGCAAGGGAATTCGCGATGTCTCATTTACCGTGAATAAAGGTGAGGTATTCGGGTTCCTGCGCTGAACGATCTGGTGCAGGCGATGCCGGAAGGCGTAGGCAAGGCATTCGGGCTGAGCAGCGGCTACGAGTTCGGAAATGCCCGGTTCAGCCAGCTTAAACTGGTGGCTTTTCTGCTGTTCTTCGCCATCGGCGGATCCTGCTTCCTGGTCTCCTGTGCCTGCAATGACGAGAAGAAGGCGCTCGGGATCTCCGGGGCGGTCACGTTCGGATTCTTCACCCTTGATATTCTCGGTAAAATCAGTGATAAGCTGGATGTGCTGCGCTTCTTCACCCTATTCAGCTTCTACCGTCCCGATGAGAGTGTCCAGAAAACAGCAGCCTGGGCAGAGGTCTCCCTCTGGCTGCTGCTGACCGGACTAGCCTGCTTCGTAATCGGGCATCCAGCTGTTCAGACGGCGGGATTTACCGCTATAACTGGATGGAACCCTGCAAGTCTATTCTCTCCTTGTGGTAGTTGCGGCACCCTGCTTTTTGTGTCATTGTAAAAGCAGGGTTAGTCTATTCATCAGGTTAGTATATTCATAAGGAGAGAACCGTCTTTGCTGCTTATTCATGAACTTATCGCCAATCCCAAAGCCAGGGAAATCTATTTCACTGTAAGAAAACACGGCACCGTCTCCAAACAAAGTCTGCTGGACGAAAGCGGACTGACCATAAGCACGTTAACACGCATACTGGATGAATTGCTGTCCATGGAGCTGCTGGTTGAAGTCGGCTTCGGCGAATCTACCGGGGGCCGCCGCCCCACCCTTTATGAGACCAATCCGGCCTATGCCTATCTGCTGGGGCTGGAGATCTCCCGTACCCATGCTAAGCTCGTATTGATGGACTTTCATCTGCAGCTGCTGGGCGAATATACCTGGAATATGGATACCAGCCTTACCCCGGAGCATCTGATGGAATCCTTACATAGTCAGGCACTGCAGATGCTTGCCGGAGCTTCCATCAAGCTCAGTCAGGTGGCCGGACTTGGCATCGGCGCAGTCGGTCCGCTGGACCGCCGTGCCGGGGTTATCCTCAATCCGGCCCGTTTCGCGGCACCGGGCTGGTCGCAGGTACATATTAAGGAGCAGCTGGAACAGCGGCTGGCTGTGCCGGTATATCTGGATAATGGAGCCAACACGGCTCTGCTGGGCGAATACTGGGCCAGCAGTAACCGGATGCAGCATCATCTGCTCTACCTCCATGCCGGAATCGGCCTGCGCTCCGCCATCATGAATGATGGACGGCTGCTCTATGGCATGATCGATACCGAGGGGGCTGTCGGGCAGATGATCATTGAACGCTCCGGGCTGCCGCCGCATATTCCCGGCGGCAACGCCGGTGCGTGGGAGAGCTATGTGTCCATCCACACCCTGGAGAGGCAGGCGCGTGAAGTCTGGCGGCTGGGCAGCAGCGAGCTGCTCCGCAGCCTGGCCGAGAGTGCGGAGCAGCTGGAATTCGCCCATCTAATAGAAGCGCTCCATGCCCGTGATCCTGAGGTTGTCCGGTTAGTAAATGAGATGGCCGTCTACTGCGGCATCGGGCTGGCCAATCTGATCAATATCCTCCACCCCGAGGAAGTCATCCTCGGCGGCCCGTTATTCCTCGCGGCCGATGATTTCTATCAGGAGGCGACCCGGATCGCCCTTGAGCGGACCTATTACCGCGAGCAGTATAACGTCCGCTTCACCCGAAGCAGACTCGGTGAACGCTCGGTCGCAGCAGGCGCATGCGCTATGGTGCTGCATCAGTTGACGAACTAGGGAACAGTGCCGGTATCACTCTACGCACCGGTAATCTCAGTAATGCATCGATAGTCAACGTACCGGTTGTTCGGTGAAAATAAAGTATTAGACTCGAGTCATTGATTTAATGCGGTTTTTGAATAGAAGAATCGTCAGCTTATGAAAAATAAGGTTTAGAGTGATCCATTAATAAAAGCAGCGGCAGTCTAAGACTTGATAAATAAAGTCTTGACTGCCGCTGTGGTCGTTCAATTAACGTTTCCCGTTAGCGTCATCGTTTATGTTATCAACGCCTCGTTTTGTAGTCGCATGATTATTTCTTCAACCGTCTCTTTAGGGGACAAATCAGATGAATCCAACCAAAGACCTGAGCGTGGAGTTTCATTTCGCAATACGCGATCCAACTCATCTACGCTCCAAATCCCATAACCCTTCTTTGCCCGCGTAGCCTCTCTCGTTGCAACCACTGTAGAGTTTGGACAAAGCACGACTAAGTAAAATGGGCGGCTCTTAATAAACGAGATGAAATCAGTAAGTAATGGTCCGATGACAACATCTTGAACAACGACTGTATATCCCGCCTTATAATACATCTCCGCTGATTGGGCGGCGAGCTGGTATCGTAACCTCAACTGATCAAACTCGTCACTTTCTGAATCTGGACGAACCTCTTTGCGGTTATTTACAATCATTCTTCGAAAAATATCACCTCGTAAATGCACCGATTTATCAAATTGTTCGGACAGTAATTGTGCTACGGTAGATTTTCCACTGGCCATTATTCCTGTAATGAGTATGATGTTTGGATTTTCCACTAACGTAAAACCACCATCCTTTAAGTTATTATATAAACATAATAGTTGATAAGAAAAATCGAAAAAAGGTCGATTATAGATATATTCATTTATTACGTTAACCTGCCCGTTAGCTTAATGCTGTCCCCAGTCTAATACTATATTTTCTCAGTCTACAACTTTATTTTCCTAGTCTAATACTTTATTTTCTTTTTACAAATGAACAAGCCGCGAAGCTTGATTCTTGGGCACTTTGCCTGCTTTAAAGTTTCATCTAACAAACTTTCCCGGCATGCAAAAAACTCCAGACCATCGATGAGGCCACTGAAAAAGTCTCTTTTATAAAAACGTCAAAAAAAACGAGCCTCTAGAATCGCTTCTAAGGCTCGTTTCGCGTTCCGGGAATCATATTTGATCCCCTAAAGTTTTGGTATCTTCGAAAAATAGGTGGTTTTTCAGTGGCCTCGTTATAGGTGGAGAAGATCTTAATCCAACAACACCGCCAGATGACGAATATGATGGTCCTGTTATTGATTCACCTTTAACTCCGGACAAAAAAAATTGTACAGTTCTGGCGGTTATGTGGCCCGGATCGTTCATTCTTTGCACAACAGTTTCATTGAATGGATACCAGACCTGCGAGGTAAACCCGGCAATTTTGCGAACGTCCATAAAATGGCCCATTTTATGGAATAGCTTAAGCGGCATAGGTGGCACTCCGATAACCGGAGGTGATGCTCCATTGTTTTGTTTATTGTGTACATTAAATAACACCCACAGCAGAATCGGATCCCTGTCTTGCTATGATTGGGGTATTGTGTTGAAAAAAAGGAGTACCTCCCCCTTTCTCCAAAGGAAGGTCTCCCAATGTATGATATTCGCAAGAAAGACTGTTATCCTGGAGCAACTACTGGAATTGATATAATAAATCTCAATGCACCAAGGTTACTTTTCCTCTAGCAATTGTTCTTTTTCCAGTATTTAACGTGAAACTATATCCAACTGAAATATAGTCTTGGTAGTCCTCACCGTAAGGTAATTGAATCGTTACTCTATGATATTCGCCTCTTTTAATAGTAATTTGGTTATTATCGAGAATCACTTTGCACATGATTAGATCATTTGCCACACTAAATGATGGCATCATGCCAGAAAAGCCTTCTTTCGTCATACCACCCTCATCTTCACGAATCAAATAAATCTCGGCCTCAAGTTCTAACATATTAATCTTCTCCTACAACCAATGTTCAATACTTTTTATCGCTTCGTTAAACTTTTCTAATATTTCTGGAAGAACAGTTGTCGCTCCACTCTTTAAATATTTTGTATCAAGTGGAGTATGGTCTAATTGGTTAAAAACAGATTTGGATATTGTTGTTTTTACAATTGCAGCAGTATCCCAATAAAAAAGGAACTTTGAGTGGCATTAAGCCAATCAAAGCTCTTAGATAATCAATCGGGACTTATTAAGCATTTACCTACCAATTCTTCTGTTTCATACCCGTTTGGTTTAAGATTCAAGGAAATAGTATCTTTATTCATTTTTGGATTTTTATAACCCATATGCACAACGTTATTGACCACATATTCTATTGAAGTGTCACTTGAATCCACTAGTAATTTCCCAGTAAGTTCGCCTGAATATTTACCAGTAATTACAACAACATCGGCACTTCTTACATACATCGAAAATTCAATATTTATAGAAAACATACGTTTCACCACCTTCTAATTCCCCAACATTTGTCTATATTCTCGCAGTTGCTGAATTGTATCTCTAGTTTCAATATTTGGAATACCGTATGCTTTTCTGAATTTAATCAACTTCTCTTTAGCCTCAATCTCCATTTCGATAATATTAGTCCCGTTTGCTCTTCCGGTTCTATACTGAGTGGCATGGATAAATTCTTCAAATACCGCAGAAGTCGAAGGATTTGGTCTAAAAGCTATTGTTGTTGCATCTAAAGTTGACGCTTCAACACCATGATAATTCAAAAGTGGAAGTGCTTCATCTTCCTTCACTATGAGACCACCTTGCTTTTCAAAAGCATTCTTCATCTTATTGAATTTATCTACGTCCATTGGGATATGACCAGAACCACTATCAATTCGATTGAGACCTTTTCCTATCCCCCGAGCCTCAAGCCCCAACAACTTCCCAATCCCCTTGCCCGCCAGCACAGCCCCTTCAGTCCCATACTTCCCAACATACTTCATGCCGGGGATCGGGATCAAGCTCAGTGCCGAGCCGATGCCTTCGGACCAGCCCTATCCCCCGAGCCTCAAGCCCCAACAACTTCCCAATCCCCTTGCCCGCCAGCACAGCCCCTTCAGTCCCATACTTCCCAACATACTTCATGCCGGGGATCGGGATCAAGCTCAGTGCCGAGCCGATGCCTTCGGACCAGCGGTCCGCGACGGACAACTGCGCTCCGGTGACAACGTTCGTGCCGGTGAAAAAACGCAGCTAAGTTTATTGAGCTCCGGGTAGCCACTCACAGAAAAACAAACCTTGAATGGCATGAATCCAATCAAGGTCAAAATAATTTCTTTTTAAACCCTTATGCATAAAGGTCGAGCTAGTATAAGAGTGCTTCAAATTAAATTCTACAAAATATCCATTCCAAGTCGCTCCAATTCAATTTTATCTTGTAAACAGTTCTCGACTTGTTAAGTTGCTCTTTTGTACATCGATAATTTCTAGTATTAATCCAGAATGAACCATATAGATTATTAAGTCCGGGAATTCAGCTATTAGTCCAGATAGAATATCTGGGCAACGGATTATTGCAATTAGGGCAATGAACTTTTGGAACTTTGTAAGCTTCGTCCAATGCTTCCCATCTATCTGGTGATCCATAATATAATTCTGGAATAGTGGGGTTTGCAATAATTCCTTTCCAATTACATTTAATGCATTGGACATTCTCAATCTGAACTCTTTGTTGTTTTTCTTGTAGATCGAGTAACAAACAAAACATCCAATTGCCCCCTTTCCCCAATGGATAGAATGTAAGAGAAAATAAATTGTGTTTTTTTACAATATCCATCATATTACTTACTATGTCCAGAGCACTTATTCGTTTATCCTCAATTACAGGATTTTTAATCAGCAATTCAAATGCTCTCGGATCTAAAACATATAGAAGTTGTCCATCAATAGTTTCTTGAGAAATTAATTCATCATTTAGATTCATTTGGGTTTAAAACCTCCTGCACCAAATTTGATTAGAAATTCACTTTCAGTAGCTCCAGGTAAGGTTTGAGGTATTTAATTGAGACCTTGGGATTTTTGCTTCGTACACTCTACCTCCATTTGCAAAATATCTCGCAACGCTTTCTTTTGTAGTAACAGACATTAAAGTCCTATCCATTTTAAATTATTTTTGTAAATCTGTTCCAAATGCACTATGAGCTTGAACATAATCATCCAAGTTGTTGTACCAAATATTGAGCCATTTCTCATGAGTGGATTGAGAGGCTTTATAAGCGGAAGCAAAATCACCGGACTCTCTATAAGCAATTTGAGTAGCATCACTTAGCAAGTATCCAATTTCATCATATATTGAGTTCTCAAGATATTTATCTGTTCCTCGATATACAGTTACTAAATCCTCTGCTTTTCCCCCAAGCCCCAACAACTTCCCAATCCCCTTGCCCGCCAGCACAGCCCCTTCAGTCCCATACTTCCCAACATACTTCATGCCGGGGATCGGAATTAAACTCAGTGCCCGGAAGCAAAATCACCGGACTCTCTATAAGCAATTTGAGTAGCATCACTTAGCAAGTATCCAATTTCATCATATATTGAGTTCTCAAGATATTTATCTGTTCCTCGATATACAGTTACTAAATCCTCTGCTTTTCCCCCAAGCCCCAACAACTTCCCAATCCCCTTGCCCGCCAGCACAGCCCCTTCAGTCCCATACTTCCCAACATACTTCATGCCGGGGATCGGAATTAAACTCAGTGCCGAGCCAATGCCTTCGGACCAGCGGTCCGCGACGGACAGCTGCGCTCCGGTGACAACGTTCGTGCCGGTGAAGAAGTATGGTTAAGTTTATTGAGTTCCGGGTAGCCACACACAGAAAAACAAACCTTGAATGGCATGAAGCCGATCAAGGTCAGAATAACTTTTATCGTCTTTTATAAGACATTACAAATATAGCTTATGGTTAAAATCACCTAATTCTCAACAATTGATTAATATGGCTATCAATATCTATAGAAATACTATTCAAAAAACAAGGTGCGGATTCTAATTTTTCTTGTGGTATACATTCCAGATTTGTCCACCATATGGGTGGTATAAAACTCCCATGAAAATAATGCTTACATTTTCCACACCAAACCCAGACTCCTCCTACACGACTTACTTTGCTACGATTAAAATATAGGTGTATATTATTTTCCTCTTTACATACGGGACATGTTTGAGGAAAACTCATTTCACCCCCTTCTATAATATTACCTAAGAAAACCTGTAACTTGTCTTCAATTGCCTTATCTCCTGTAAGCCACATTTTCATCTTATCCCCCTAATAAACTCTTCCAATGAGTTTCCTGCAGGATATGCTGTTGTCTCAGGTGCATTACCCCCTTTAACCAGCTTCTTGCATGATTAAGCTCATGTGCAATTGTGTTTGCGAGAGTTGCTTCATCCACAAAAGCCTGCGGTCCTACTTCTATCACATTTGGATTCGCTTTACGTGATATTCCTAATGCTTTTAGATCAGCATTAAACATAATTTCAATTTTCTTACCTGAACCTTTCAAATTGATACCATATTTCTTCGCAATTTCATTCGCATATAAATTAGGATTCAGTGCCATTTCATATGTTTTTTCCATAGCGGTAACAACTTTTCCTTTTAGATATCTCACCTCCGTATCTGTAGCCTCCCGAGCCCCAAACCCCAACAACTTCCCAATCCCCTTGCCCGCCAGCACTGCCCCT
>NZ_JUEI01000127.1:0-20483 GCF_000802655.2 Paenibacillus sp. IHB B 3415
GCCGCGCTGTCCGCCGCCGCGCTGTCCGCCGCCGCGCTACTCCGCCGCCGCGCCCTCCCGCACTCACCGCCCCACCCGCCGCTCACCACATATCCCCACCGCCCCCGCCACTCCAACTCCTGCATAGCTAAATCCCGCTGCTTTATAGTAAAATGAGATAAATTTAAACACAGAGGAGTTACTGTATGCTGGACGTCAATGAAATTCAGGCGCGGGTTCCCCACCGTTATCCGTTTCTGCTGGTAGACCGGATCACCGAGCTTGAAGAAGGCAAGCGGGCGGTAGGAATTAAGAATGTGAGTATAAACGAACCTATTTTTAATTAGGGATTTATATGTTTTGGGGTCCCCGCAAAGTACCTGAGTAATCATCAAAGCCTAAGCACCACTTTGTGGGGGGATCTGCCAGGGGCGTTTCCCCGGATACCCGGTGATGCCGGGGGTATTAATCGTAGAGGCATTGGCCCAGGTAGGCGGTATAGCCATGTCCAAGCAGGAAGAAAGCGGAAACACCATCGGACTGCTCACTGGAATAGACAACTGCCGGTTTAAGCGTCAAGTGAAGCCGGGAGATCAGCTGCGCCTTGAATTTGAGGTCACCCGGGTCAAAGGGATGATTGTAAAAGGAACCGGGACCGCCACTGTAGACGGTGAGCGGGTGTGCGAGGCAGAGATTATGTTTGCGTTCAGCGGGCAATAACTAGCGGAAAAGGTGGCTGGAGAAAGATCATGAGAAAAAGTGTTGTATTTAAAACGGTTTCATGCTATTTTATAAACTATAAAAACGTTTTTATTGCAGAGGAACAATGATATGGGAAAGATAACAATCAAAGACGTGGCCAGAGAAGCGGGCGTCTCCATCTCCACGGTATCCAACGCCTTGAATGACGTGGATGTGCTCAACCCGGAGACCAAATCCCATGTGCTGAAGGTAGCGCAGCGCCTGAATTATGTTCCGAACCTTAACGGCAAGCTGCTGAAGTCCGGTACGACGAAGATGCTTGGTTTTTTCACCACAAGTGTGTCAGGTCCATACTTTTACAAGCTGGTAGAATCCATGGCCCGTCAGTGCGACCGCCTGGGCTACGGCCTGAATGTATTTGTCACCAAGGACAAACAAGTGGTTATGAGCAATATTCTCGGACGGCGCGTGGATGGTGTCATTATCTACGAAGAGCTGGGCATCGACGAGAAGGACATTGCCGCGATGAAGAAAGACAAGATCAAGGCAGTGTTTCTGGACCGGGTGCTGGAGGACGAAGGGATGGGGAGCATCATTTTTGATTCTTTTGAATCAGGCTATGAGGCTACGAAATATTTAATCGGCCTGGGGCATAAGAAAATTGCCTATATCTCCGGTGTAGATACGATGTTCGACAGCGTACAGCGGCGGGAGGGTTATCTGGCAGCGCTCCGCCAATATCAGCTTCCGGTGGATGATGATTACATTCTTCAGGGTTATTTTGAGGAAGACAGTACCTATAATGCCGTGAAGTCCTTTATCCGCGTGCATCCCGAGAAATTGCCTGACGCCTTCCTGGCCGGTAATGATATCAGTGCGATCGGCTGTATCCAGGCGCTTAAGAGCTACGGGTATGAGGTGCCGGAGGATGTCAGCGTAATGGGCTTCGATGATATTGATATCGCTCCATACTATTCGCCGCCGCTCACGACAGTGAGGAATCAGATCGCAAGGCAGGGCATGCTGGCTATTGACCATCTGGTGCGTATGATTCAAGAGAAAGAGCAAGGCGCCGTACAGAAATTGCAGGGTGAACTGGTAGTAAGAGGCTCAAGCCATGTAAAGATGGACCGGAATGACCGCCCTTAGAGAGCAGGAGTGGTCGTTTCCAGATATAAGCATCCATATGTTTTCGCACGATTAGGTTTCCTTCTGTTTCTACTTCATTGTTTTATAAAAATATGCACAGCAGGGGGGCTTTTTTTTGCGCGGAAATAAAAACGTTTTTATTGATTTGGATATCTGATTTCTTGATTTGGAGGGGAGAAGAACGTGAATAAAACAGCTGTAGTACCGCCAACTTCAATGCCGCCGAACGCCAAGAAGCCTATGGGGCAGCGGATCAAAGAGTTTGTAATCGATTACAAAAGGCAGTGGGAGATTCAATCCATGATTCTGCCGGGCATTATTTTTATGATTATTTTTAGCTACATACCGATTTACGGTCTGACAATTGCCTTCAAGAACTACACGGTCATAGACACACTATCTTCCGCACCCTGGGTGGGGCTGGATAACTTCAAGATTATTCTGTCTGACGAATACTTCTGGGATGCAGTCGTGAACACGCTGGGCATCAGCTTCCTGAAGCTTGGGATCGGGTTTATCATTCCGATTATTCTCGCCATTATGATTTACGAGCTGAATATGGGGCGCTTCAAAAAATTCGTCCAGACCATCTCCTACCTGCCGCATTTCCTGTCATGGATCGTTCTCGGCGGGATGCTGATCACCTGGTTCTCTACTTCCGGCTTGTTCAATGAGCTGCTGCTGAATCTGGGACTGATCTCGAAGCCGTCCAACATTCTGCTGGATTCCGGCAAGTACTGGTGGATTGCCACGTTGTCCGATATCTGGAAAGAAGCCGGTTGGGGCACAATTCTGTACCTGGCCATTATGTCAAAAATCGATCCGACCTACTACGAGGCGGCCAAAATAGATGGAGCCAGCCGGCTCCGGCAAATCTGGAATATCACTCTTCCGAACATGAAGTCGATTATCAGCCTGAATCTGATTCTGACTGTAAGCGGTTTACTCGGCTCTAATCTGGATCAGACGCTGGTCCTCATGAACTCCCAGAACCGGGCCAGAGCGGAGGTCATCAACTCGTATGTATACCGTATGGGGATGACGCAAGGTGACTTCTCGTATGCGACCGCCGTTGGTTTGGGTGTCTCCATCGTATCGGTGATCCTGCTGGTTACGGCCAACAAAATCACCAGTAAGTTAAATGATAATCAATCCGTGTTATAGAAGGAGGCATGTGCTGTGAACCGAAAGGTGGTTAAAGAAGATATCGACAGCCGGATCTTTGACGCGGTCAATATGGTTCTGCTGATAATCTTCATGGTTATTATTCTCGTTCCCTTATGGAACGTCATTATTTCATCCTTGAGCTCAGGCAAGGCGCTTGCCGAGGGCGGGTTTATTTTCTGGTCCAAGGAGTTCTCCCTGGAGAATTACCGCGCGGTATTCAATGACAGTAGTATCGGGCAGTCCTTCCTGGTCTCCATCTCCAAAACCTTTGTCGGGGTCTTCACCCATGTATTCTTTTGCGCCATGATCGGCTATGGTCTCAGCAAAAGATACATCCGCGGCCGCAAGCTGTATGTGGCGATGGGCGTAATTACGATGTTTTTCTCCGGCGGGATGATTCCGACTTACCTGCTCATTAAATCGCTCGGACTCCTGAACAGCTTCTGGGTGTACATCATCCCCGCATTATTCAGCTATTACGACGTTGTCATTCTGATGAACTTTTTCCGGAATGTCCCGGATTCGCTGGAAGAATCGGCCAAGATTGACGGCGCAGGCGACTGGCATATTTTCCTCAAAATCTTCATTCCGCTCTCCATGCCCGCTATGGCGACAATCGCCCTGTTCAACGGGGTGGGGCAATGGAACGACTTCATGACAACGAAGCTATATATCACCAATCAGGCCCTTTATCCGCTGCAGATGAAGCTGTATGAGATTATCGTGCAGTCACAGACCCAGTCGATGCAGAACATCGGGGGCTCAGCCGTGATTGAAACCACCACCAAAGGGGTTCAGCTAGCAACAATTGTCATTACTACCCTGCCTATTGTTGCGATGTATCCAGTTCTTCAAAGGTACTTTATCTCCGGCATGATGATGGGGGCGGTCAAAGAGTAGAGAAGAAGAGGGGGCGTATTTTTTAAAAAGAAATCGGTTTCTACATCATATTATAGGAGGTTTATCAATGATTAAAATGAATAAAGTCCTGGGGAATAAGGGTGTTAAGCTCGCGCTGCTGCTGATGGCGGCAATGCTGGTGGTGGCAGGCTGCAGCTCAAACGGCGGTTCGAAGAAGGGCAGCGATGTCTCAATAGAAGACCGCTACACGGTGGACCCGGAAACTCCGGCCTGGCAGCTGGATAAGAAATCGGAGACTACGGAATTGACCTGGTATGTCAACGCGGACTGGTGGAATACGGACTTCGGCAAGGATGTGGTGACCAAGAAGATCAAAGAGGATCTGAACATCGACATCAAGTTCATTACGGGGGACGACACCAAGCTGAATACATTCTTCGCGGGCGGCGATATGCCGGATCTGCTGACGATCTTCGACTCGAACTCACCAGTAGTACAGAAAGCTGCTACCTGGGCGCTCCCGCTGAATGATCTGGCCGAGAAATATGATCCTTACTTCAACAAGGTCGCTGCGGCCGACACGCTGAACTGGTTCCAACTGAAAGACGGCAAAACCTATGGCTATCCTAACTATTCCAATACACAGGCTGATTATGACAGCGGTAACATTCCGGCCAAAACGGCTTTTGTTATCCGCAAGGATGTCTATGAAGCACTGGGCAGCCCCTCCTTCGGGACCCCGGAAGAATTCAAGAATGTCATGAATCAGATCAAAACACAGTTCCCTGACATGATTCCCTTCGGTTTCAACTCCATTGGGGAAGGCACCGGCTCACTAGGGGATGTGCTGCAGGATTTCATCGGCGTGCCGCTGGAAACCGAAGACGGCAAGTTCTTCAACCGCAATCTGGATGAGGATTACCTGACCTGGCTGCGGACGCTGAATGCCGTATACAGAGACGGGGCGATCAGTGACGACAGCTTCGCCGATGACGGTACAGGTTTTGAGGAAAAAGTGAAATCCGGTAAATATGCCACGATGCTGCTCGACGGTACTCCACAGCAGGGCGGGAATCTGCAGATCTTCATGAGTGCTAATCCGGGAAAAGAGTACATTGCCATCGATGGTCCGCAGAGCACAGTGGGACATCAGCCGACCCTCAATCAGTCCGGGATTACCGGCTGGATGATCAGCTACATCACCAAGGACTGCAAGGACCCGGCCAAAGCGATTCAAATCTTCACGTACCTGCTTAGCGAAGAAGGCCAGAAGCTGATGAACTATGGTATTGAAGGCGAGACCTACAAGGCAAATAGCGACGGTACGGTAGAACTGCTGCCGGAAGTGAAGGATCTGCAGCTGAATAATGCGGATAAGTTCAAGAAGGATTACCGGATGGGCGAATTCATGTTCTTCGGGCATGACCGCCACAAAGCGCTGAGCAAGGATGCCTTCCCTGAATCGATCAAGCAAATGCAGGAATGGGGCCACGGCAAGCTGAAACCGCATTTCATCCTGGAGAACATCAATCCCGATCAGGGTACAGCCGAAGCACGCGGCCTGACGGCGATTAACACCACCTGGAATACAACAATGGTAAGTATGATCCGTGCCAAGGATGATGCAGCCTTTGACAGTACCTTGGCTGATTATAAAGCCTTCCTGGACAAAAACAGCTGGGATAAGATCGTAGAAATCCGCAGCGGGAAGATGCAAGCCAACAAGGAAAAGCTGGGCATTAAATAAGCAAGGCACAGGAAGGGGCCCGCTTTGGGCCCTTTTGCATAAAAAGATGGAGGGATAACACATGCGGGAAATTATCATGTATCAGTCTAACGGAGAAGACGAGCTGTTTGTGGAGCAGTCAGTTGCACAACTGCCGCAAATTTCTGCTGATACGGTTACTGCCACAGTTGAGATAGATGCCAGTCATACGTATCAGGAGATGGATGGGTTCGGGGCCTCCTTCACGGACTCGGCCGCTTATCTGATTCATCAGGTGCTTGACGAGGAGCAAAGAACGGAAGTAATGAGCAAGCTGTTCCACCCGCAGGACGGGATAGGATTGTCCTTCCTGCGGAATCCGATGGGGGCATCGGATTATGCCAGAACGGTCTACAGTTATAATGATCTGCCTGAGAACGAGACAGATCCCGGATTGTCCGGGTTCTCCATAGCCCATGATGAAGCGGATATTATTCCTTTATTGCAGCAGGCGTTGAAGCTGAATCCGGAAATCAAGCTGATGGCTTCACCCTGGAGCGCACCGGGCTGGATGAAGACCAGCGGGTCGATGATTACCGGTCAGCTGAAGCCGGAGCACTATCAGGTGTATGCGGACTATTTCGTCTGCTATATTCAGGACTTCGCGGCTCATGGTCTGCCTACCTATGCCGTCACTGCGCAGAATGAGCCGCTCTATGAACCGCAGCATTATCCGGGCATGCTTATGCTGCCGGAGGAGCAGCTGGAGTTCATCCGCGACTATCTGAAGCCAAGCTTCAGGAAGAATGGAATTGAAGCCAAAATCCTCTGCTACGATCACAACTGGGACCGGCCGGATTATCCGCTGACCGTTCTTGAGCAGGCCGAAGCGGAAGTGGATGGTGTAGCCTGGCACTGGTATGGCGGTGCACCGGCTGCGCAGTCAGAAGTGCTGGCGGCTTATCCCGGCAAAGAAGTACACTTCACCGAAGGCTCGGGCGGGGAATGGATTCCGCCGTTTGAGCAGGCGTTCTCCAATGTGATGCGCACGGGAATTGAGATTTTGCGGAATCACAGCAAGTCGTTCGTGCTGTGGAATATGGCGCTGGATGAACAGAATGGTCCAACCGTTCCCGGCTTCGGCAAGAGTACCTGCCGCGGAGTAGTGACGGTCAACCAGCAGACCAGGGAGCTTACATATACCCTGGATTATTACGCGCTGGCGCATTTCAGCAAAGTCATCCGGCCCAAGGCGCTGCGCCTTGCTTCTGCCGCTAGCAATGAGCAAGTACGCTCCGTTGCCTTCCGCAACAGTGACGGATCGTTTGCGGCGGTTTTGTTCAACGATGGGGATACGCAAGAGAATGTAGCTGTGAAGCTGCAAGGGGATGAGGTACTGACCTTCCCCATGGCGCCTAAAAGTGCTGTATCATTGAAGGTGGACGGCAGTAGGGAGTAGCAGGCTCCCGACAAGTTCAGCCAGATCAGCTTGTGTCCAGTCACGTTATTTATTTACAAATAAAAGGAATCGAATAGATTAAATGAACAAGGCGTTCCGCAAAGCCATGAACTGGCTGCCGGGACGCTTCTTTTTTGCCGGAAATGTAAAAAATATCAATCTTCATCAAAAGGTCACAAATATACTTCACTTTTTATCTGCCAAATACAGTTATATAGAGTAGAAAGGAGAGGACGCAAGTGGATGAAGGTGAATGGGTTCGTCGCATCCAGGAGGGGGAGACCAGGTATCTGACGCCGCTGATTGAGCGGTATTACGCCGGAATACAGAAGTACTGTTATTACCGGCTCCGCAGTGAGGAAGAGTCCAAGGATCTGACCCAGGAGACCTTTTACCGGTTCTGCAGGCATATCGCAAGGTATTCGAATAGCGGGAAATGCCGTGCTTACTTATATACGATTGCCCGGAACTTATGTAATGACCAACTGCGGAAGAGAGTGCAGTTTCCCTCCATGGAGTTTGATGAAGCTGTCACCGGGGAAGCTGTCTGGCAGGGCCATTCTATAGAGGAACAGGTGGAGAAGGGGCAGCTGGTCGATGAACTGCTTCACTTGCTTCCTGAGTAGCAGCGGGAGCCGGTATTCATGCGTTTTTGCCTGGATTTGACCTTCCGCGATATCGCCCGTATTACGGGAGTGAATGTATGTATGGTACAGTACCGTGTTAAGCGCGGGCTGAATAGTTTAAGGAGTCATTTGGAGAGGAGTGGTTATGTTGAACAAGCATCAGCAGTCCATCATCGGAATCCTGCAGAACTCCCCCTCGTTCCCCGTTGAGCGGAAGCGGCTGGAGGAAACCATCGGGGGAGCTGAGACAGAGCTAAGACAGGCGCTGGCCGGACGGAGAACAAGTTTAGCAGATTTTTATAAGCTGCAGCTCCGCTTCATCAGCCGGAAGGTATGGGCGGCGCAACTGCTGATCGTTATGGGAATGGCATTCTTACTGCACAACTCGTTGCAAGGGCAGAGGGCAAATATACAGCTTATGATGCTCGCCTCTCTGGCTGCACCTTTACTTGTAATTACAGGGATACAGACCATGACCCGGTCATTAAGCCGCTCTATGCTGGAGGTTGAACTCAGTACCTATCATCTGCTTGATAAGCTGACAGCTGTCCGGATGAGCCTGCTGGGAATGGCCGATCTGCTTGGATTAACGCTGCTTGGGGCTTTACTGGGTACATGGACAGATGCCGGAGTCCTGGAGATGGTCCTATACTTGCTGATTCCCTTTAATCTGGCTTGCTTTGGCTGTCTGTGGCTGCTAAACCGGGTGCGCACACCAAACTGCGGTTACTATTGCCTCTTATATTGCTGCCTGCTGGTGTTGTTACAGCTCATTGTTTCGTTTAACCCCCCGCTCCTGCTGCTCAATTCATCGGCTGCAGGAAGAGGTCTAGTGTTGCTGCTGCTCTCGGCAGCAGGATTGGTCTATGAAGGCTACGGTATACGCAAGACCTGCCGGAGTCTGGAAACGGCCGCACAAGGAGGAGTATAGGATGCTGGAGCTGACTTTGAACCAGGTACATAAACATTTTGCCGCCAAGCAAGCCGTAAGCGGAGTTTCAATCAAGCTTAATAGCGGTGTATATGGTCTGCTCGGAGCAAACGGGGCGGGCAAGACAACGCTGATGCGGATGATATCAGGTGTTCTGACACCAACCTCAGGGAGCATTCAAATAAATGGCCGGGACATTAGCCGGATGGGTGAACGATACCGCGATATGCTCGGCTATCTGCCGCAGGACTTTGGGTATTACCCGGATTTCAGCGCACAGGAATTTCTCTGGTACATAGGGACATTGAAAGGCTTGAGTCTGCCGGCGGCAAAAGGAAAAACAAGGGAGCTTCTACAGCTGGTAGCTCTGTCAGAGGTTGCGCGCAAGAAAATCCGTACCTTCTCCGGAGGAATGAAGCAGCGGCTCGGCATTGCCCAGGCACTGCTTAATGACCCCGGCGTTCTGGTGCTGGATGAGCCAACAGCGGGACTTGACCCCAAGGAACGGGTACGCTTCCGTAATCTCCTAGCCGATCTGGCCAAGGAGAAAATCATTATTCTTTCGACGCACATTGTTTCGGATGTAGAATACATAGCGGATCAGATTCTGGTGATGAAGCAGGGAAGCCTGCTGATGACAGGTACGGTGCAGCAGCTGACAGCTGCGGCTGAGGGCTGTGTATGGTCATGCCGAATTCCAGCCCGGGAGGTTGAAGAATGGAATGCCCGCTACTGCATCAGCAATCTACGGCATGAAGGGGAGTGGGCAGAGCTGCGTATAGTGTCTCAGGAGAGGCCGGGGGATCAAGCAGTAGCTGTTGTGCCTACGCTGGAGGACTTCTATCTGTATCATTTTCAAGATGATCTGACTGTTGCAGCTGGTGCAGGCATACGGGAGGTGCAGTGAATGGATATATTAACCCGGTTCGAGTTGCGGAAGATTATTCGGAAGAAATCATTTTATGCAGGAATCGCGATCATAGCGGCTGTGGCAATCTTAATGTCGGTTATACTGGTGAACAATGCGCAGATCACAGGCCGGGACGGCAATTTCTTAAATGGGGTTCACGCGATCCGGTTAGAAAGAGAGTATGAACGACAGCTCGCGGGTCCCTTAACCTCAGACAAGCTGGAACAAACGATAATCCGGCATCAGCGCCTGCTGCAAGATCCTGATAATCTGGATGGGAAAGGGGAGCTGACCGTTAGTGCCTTTGCTAAGAATGAGGTCCAGTATGAACAGCTATATTCTTTAATTTCCCGGGCGTTCTCTCCTTTGAATGAATACGATTATTATATCCGCGATAAATTGCAACCTGGTGACGCCGCTGCCTTTTATCAGAAACGCATGGAGAGGGTACACGAATATTTGAATGCAGAGCATCCCGAGGGCAATTATTCGGCACAGGAGAAGGCCTTCTTTATCCGCATGAATGAGCGTATCCCGGTTCCTTTTGAGATGAACTACGTCACAGGCTGGGCCAATGTGTTTGAGAACCTGCAGTTTATTTTTCTGTTCACTGGCTTTGTCATCGCAATATGTCTGGCCCCTGTCTTCGCCGGGGAATATCAGAGCGGAGCCGATGCGATCCTTCTATCCACCCGTTATGGGCGCAGCAGGCTTATAGCCGCGAAACTGAGGGCAAGCCTGATTGTTTCAGTAATGCTGCTTATCTTTGGCCTGGGCCTCTATACGTTCCTGCTGCTAGGCATATGCGGTTTTGAGGGCGGAACCGCCAGTGTACAGATGATTCAATTTAGGGCCCCGGTTCCCTATACCGTCCTGCAAACTTATATGTGGGCAGTCCTGATTGGCAGTCTTGCCTGTCTGCTGGTTGGCGGGATAACCCTGTGGATCTCCAGCCGTATGCAAAGTCCCTTCCCTGTGATCATTGCCGCCGGGATGCTGCTGTTCGTCCCCATGGCTATTCCGGCAAGTGAGAGCAGCCGGCTGTTCAATCATCTAATGACATTATTGCCAAGCAATATGTTTGACAGCTTCCGGAAAATAACGGATTACGAGGTTATTCATATATTTGGTCAATTGATTCCGGAGTATAAGGTTATACCTGGGTTTGCCGTTATCGTTATAGCTCTGCTGCTGCCATTTACGTACCGGGCCTTCAAAAACCATCAGGTTGCCTGAAATAGCTGGTTTGAGCTACGGGTTCTTGGTATATTGTATAAAAAATCGGGGCTATCCCAAGCAGCCATTGCACGGCTGACGGGATAGCCCCATTCTTTTATTTGGCGGACGTACGGCTGAAGATATCAGTGATCTCATCCAGCAGCCTGTCTAGCGTAATCGGGTCGTCGAAGTTGTACTTGCTGTCGAAGGTGTAGACACGGCCTTCTTTGACGGCAGGAATAGCTTTCCATAAGCCGCTGTCCATAAGTGCTGTCTGTCTCGCTACAGTTTCGCTGCTATTGTCGGTCAGAATGAACATATGCGTGCCGATATACTGCGTCAGCACCTCGTCGGAGATATTCGCGAACCGTTCGTCGGCATCAATCAGCTTCTGCACACCTTCAGTCGGTTTGAATCCGAGCTGTCCGTACAGCGTTTCGTTGAGGCCTTTGTTACCCATGATGTACAGGTCAGAGCCCAGGATAAGCAGGGAGGTAGCGGTTTCGCCTTCTGTTAAGTTCAGCTGTTCCTTCACAGCAGCAACCTTCGCTTTGTAAGCATCGAACCAGGTATCCGCCTCTACAGTACGTCCGAACAATTCAGCTAACTGGCGGACACGTTCTTCCGTCGGGAAGGTACCGTCAAGGCCAACCACCACGGTCGGTGCGATCTGGCTTAACGCTTCAATACCCGTCTCATCCCAGTCGTCAAAGATAATCAGGTCCGGTGATAGGGCCAGGATCTTCTCAGGAGAGAAAGGATACCCGATATCTTCAATGCCTTCGAGTAGATCAGGGTAGGCAACCTGCGTCCCGATGACACTAAGCGAGGCTCCTATAGGCTTCACTCCAAGCGCCAGCAGGTCGCCGGGGTTGCTGCCCACATATACAATGTGCTGCGGATCGGCCGGGATTTCAACCTCTCTCTTTTTATAATCCGTGTACAGCCGTGTTGTAGCCGCAGCGGGCTCCGTTGCAGCCGGAGTGGCAGCAGGTGCTTCTGTAGCAGCCGCCGTTGCAGCCGCAGAAGCTGGAGCCGCGTTATTACTGTTGTGCCGTGTTGTAGCCGCAGCGGGCTCCGTTGCAGCCGGAGTGGCAGCAGGTGCTTCTGTAGCAGCCGCCGTTGCAGCCGCAGAAGCTGGAGCCGCGTTATTACTGTTGTTCGATTGTCCGCAGGAGGACAGAATTAACATTAGGAGCAGAAGGGTTAAGGGAAGAAATATCTTTTTTGTGCTTAGCATGGGTGACGCTCCTTTATGATGGTTTATTATGTAGCTTACCGTGAGGGGCTGTGGCCCGTAACGGACTGAGCAGCGCTTATTTCCAGAAATCAACCTGTTTTCGCGGCTTAACGGACACCAGCGCCCTTATGTACGGAGAATCACCTGGAAAACGCCTGCTGGAGAGGAAATAAAGGATCTACGGTCCGTTAGCCCGGGAAAATGAGCGATCTCGAGAAAATAAGGGCTCTGTGGTCCGCATGGGGCAATAGGGTTAGGCTGGAGACAGTAGGTTAAGGAAAAAAGACGGTAGGTTAAGACAAGACAGAACATAAAACACAGAACACAGAACACAGAACACAGAACACAGAACACAGAACACAGAACACAGAACACAGAACACAGAACACAGAACACAGAACACAGAACACAGAACACAGAACACAGAACACAGAACACAGAACACAGAACACAGAACACAGAACACAGAACACAGAACACAGTGTGCAATAGGGTAAGGCAGAAGACAAAAGACATGCGGTATGACGACATGACGCAAGACATTGAAAGCAAGTAGTTAAATGACGATGATAATCATTATCATTTAATTATAATAGATAGGAACAAGAGAGTTGTCAATCCTCAATAGCTACTCCTCAAAGTTACTCCCCAAAGGAGCTCATCAAGCCACTCATCAAAGGTACTCCACAAAGGCGCACATCAAGCTACACATCTAAGGGACTCCACAAAGGCGCACATCAAGCTACTCCTCAAAGTTACTCCCGAAAGGAGCTCTTCAAGCCACTCCACCAAGATACTCATCAAAGTTACTCTACAAGGGTGCTCCTCCAAGCTGTTTCTCAACAGCAACCGCGCTCTATCAGCTACAGCACAAAGATGCCGCTGCACTATTCAGATGGTGCAGCGGCATCTGCACTATTCAGATGGTGCAGCGGCATCTTTGTGAACAGAGTTGGAACTGTAGAAGCAATAGCGGGCTGAAGTCTGACTATTCACCGCAGTTACGGCCAGCATCGGCATCGGGATAATCCCTGGTGTAAGCGGAACAGCAATTGACTACAGCACAGAATGAGAATGCTGATCCTTCTTATATTCATTCGGCGGCAGGCCGACCTCCTGCTTGAACAGCTTGGAGAAGTAAGAGTAGTTAGTGTAGCCTACCTTGTTCGCAATGGTATAGACGGAATGGTGGGTCGTTTCGAGCAGGTGCTTGGCAGCGGCGATGCGGACCTGAATGACATAGCTGCCTAAGGAAATACCGGTCTCCTTCTTGAACAGCCGGGCCAGATAATCCGGGTTCAGGTAGACAATCTCCGCCAGATCGCCCCGGGTCAGATCATCGCCGTAATGGGTATGGATATATTGCTTGATCTCTTCGGCTACCGACTGGGGCTGCGAGGTGAAGTCCCGGTATTTCATCGCCGTGCTGACCAGATAGTTCAGGTATTCCTCCATATCCTCAATGGAAGCCAGTGAGTGCAGCAGCAGTTGGTCATGGGTTTTGCCGGTATATAATTTGTGAACCTGAATGCCCTTCATTTTGAGGAAGGAGTAGACGAGCTGCACGATATCAAGCCGGAACAGGCTTAGGACAGAGGTATCCAGCGCCCGGCCCCGGAGCATTCCTTGCAGGTATCCGGTCACCTCGGCTAGAAAGGCAGAAAGGTTGTTCTGGCTGAGCAGCTCCTCCAGCTGCGTCAGATCCGGCGGAAGATAGGCGGCTTTGCTATGCTGCAGATAGGTCTCCACCAGGAAGGTATGGTTGCGGCTGCGGGTAATCTCCTCATCCATCGTGAGGGTGGCTTTGAAGATATTGCCGACCTCGCCAAGTTCACCGGATAATCCAATCGTACAGCAGGCGTCGCATTTTAAATACGGATTGGCTTTTTGAATAAAAGAACTGCACAGCCCTTCCAGCAGGTGAAGCTCAGGTGCGCTGTTCCATTTCAGAATGGCGATCCAGTTCGATTCCTTATATTCAAGGATGCTCTCGATTGAGAAAAGCGGGCTCCCCAACAGCTCATACAGCACATTCAGCAGCGCGAAATCAAACAGGTACTTCTCTTCCTTGCCCATGCTGCCGTTATGGGGGAAGAGATTGAAGAGCACAGGCTGGATGATCTCATTCATCTGATAGCTCAGATTCTGCTCCTCCATGGCATGGAAGATGGCAGAGGTCCGGATGGGGAAGGCCGTGCTGTCATTGACCAGCTTGCGCCAGAAGTGCTCGAGAATTTTTGCCTGATTCCTTTGCCAGAAATGCCCTTCCTGAATGGCCTTCTCGTTATGCTGCTGCTCTCTGGCACGGGCAATCGCTTTCTGGATAATCAGCATCAGCTTGTCGAATTCGATCGGCTTCAGGAAGTACTCGAAGCTCTGCAGCTCAATTGCCTTCTGGGCATAGTTGAAATCGGCATAGTTGGTCAGCAGGATCGTCTGGACCTGATATTGCCGCTCTCTGATCCAGGCCAGCAGCTCCAGCCCGCTCCCCTGCGGCATCTCGATATCGGAGATGAGAATCTGCACAGAATGGTTCTCCAGGATGTCCTGGGCCTGTGAGACATTGCTCGCAGTGAATACGGTTTCGATCTGAAGCAGCGCCCAGTCAATTCTCTTTTGCAGCGCGGCAATTACATAGTAGTCATCATCAACCAGCAAAATATTCATAAGAGTTGCTCCGTTCCTGTTGAGAGTTCCGGCAGATCCGGGAGGCAAAGGGTGATGCATGCACCGCCTTCTGCGGGATTGGAAAAGCTGACGGTTGCTCTGCTTAAATATAGGTATTCCAGCCGTTTAAGCGTATTCATAATACCGATCTGGTTGCCTTTGGACTGGTCCAGCGGCTTACCCTGCACAAGCTTATCCAGCACCTCTGCGGGGAATCCGGGACCGGTGTCGGAAATCTGGATCACGGTCATTTCTTCATCCTCTACTCTGCGGCGTTTCACAGTAAGCCGGATCTGCATTTCGTTAGCTCTGGAGATCGCGTATTTGACAGAATTCTCGATAAAGGTCTGCAGCACCAGCGGAGGGATCTTCATGTCCGTGGTCTGCGCTTCCTGTTCAATCTGATAGATGAAGGCGTCGCGGTAGCGGCTTTTCTGGATATCGAGGTAGATCCGTACATGCTCAATCTCATCCGCAAGCAGGACAAAGTCCTCGCTGCCTTGAAAAATATATCTGAAATATTTCGAGGTGGACATCGCCATCTGCTCAATCTCCTCGTACATTTGAATCTGCGCCATGCTGTAGATGCTGGTCAGGCAGTTCAGGAAGAAATGCGGCTTGATCTGCTGCTTCATGAAGTCCAGCTGGATATTTTGCTTCTCCAGTTCCTGCTCGTACATGGCGATTTTGTAATTGCGGATCTGTTCGACCAAATCCTTGAACTGCGCGCTGGCCTCTTCCAGCTCGATGATTTTGCTGCTCTTGAATCCGGCGAGCTGGCCGTCTTCATTAAGGTGCGTCAGACTCTCCGAGAAGCTCTGGATCGGTCCGAGCACCCTGCGGTTGAAGAACAGCATTACGGCGCAGAGCGTAGAGGTGACCATGAAGAAGAGCAGCATGATGAGCAGCTGGGCGATCATTATTTTCTCAAAAGCCCCGAATTTGATCACCATCTTGGCGCTGAAGGCCGTACCTGAGAATTCGCTCTTAATGATGGTACGGGACTGGAACAGGTTCCGGATGCCCGTCTCTTCCTGCAGGGGCTTGCCGCTGTTCGTAACCAGTGTGGATAGGTCTGTCCCCTTCTCATCAACAAGTGAAGCATAGCCGTTCGCGCCCAGATTAATCTGGCGGAGCGGGGTAATGAGATTATCGGCCGAGATCATCCCGATGAAATAACGGTTGTGGTACGGAACAATGTTGATAATGTAATATTTACCGTTCACGAGTATAGGGGTCCAGCGGGAATAGAACTTCTCATACACCTCTTTATCATCGATAAAAGAAATAATCTGCTTCTTCAGCTCCCGGTAGACGGTATAATCAATGCTGATGGGGGCGCAATTCAGGAAGAAGGACTGGTTTTTTAAATAGTAGAAGAAGTTATATTCCTGCCCGTAATTCTTCTGCAGCTCCGTGAACCGTTTGTGCAGATCCTCGTTTGAATTAATGAACTCCTTGCTGGCCTTGTCGTGGGCATTCATCATATTCAGGCTCTCATCGTTCGCGAGCGTCCAGCCCATATAATGATTAATGTAGGCAAAATCATGATTAATCCGGTTGATATACAAATCGGCGGTATCCTGCAAATACCGGGTGGACTGCTGCTTGACGATGGAAATGGAAGCAACGCTGATGACAAGATCCAGAATAAGCACAATAAATGAGATCAGAATCGTGATTTTTACATAATGGCGTATCGGGTAGGGTTTGTTTCGTGCCGGTTTTTTGGCCATAGTTGTCTGGTGAAGTCCTTTCCTGCATGTCCGCATCCGGACGTACTACTTGCGAGTAGGTAACACAGTCATTATAAAACCCCGCGATCAAAAAAACATGGGGAAATCCCGGCTTTTCACCCCAAAGTCCGGATACAGCAAGTAAAAGTCTGAATAGCGTCATGAAAACTGCCTGAAACCGGGGGCTGGCCTCCCTAAATAATGTAAGCGGATGCATAGGTCCGAATAACAGGGCGTTATTGTCCGGAATGCGGAGAAGCAAGAAGGTATCATTAGGGATGTCAAAAGGATCTAATACACCGAAACGGGGGATTATGAATGGTTAAACAGAACAGGAAACCGGTGGCCAAGAAGTGGGCTATCTCACTAATGGCGGCAGTGATGCTTGTCGGACTGGCCGGATGCGGCGGAGGCAACAAGGAGAATAACACGGCGGCTGTAGACACGGACAGCTTCAATAAAGAAGGCCTGCCGATCGTCAAGGAGCCGGTAACGCTTAAGGTACTGACGGTACGCTGGGGCAGCATGGGGGATACCTTCACCAAGAACCAATGGCTGATTGATCTCGAGAAGAATACCAATGTCAAAATCGACTGGCAGGTTATGTCCTCCAATGACTGGGCCGAACAGAAATCTATTCTGCTGGCCAGCGGCACATTGCCGGATGTCGTGCTGGGCGATCAGACCTTCACCGACTCCGATATCGTGAACAATCTCAGCTATTTCCGTCCGCTGGATGATTATATTGATCAGTACATGCCTAATCTCAAGGCCGCGATGGAAGAAACACCGGATATGAAGAAGATCAGCACCTTTCCGGACGGTAAAATCTACTCCATGCCGACCCGGCTGCCTTCGCGTCCGAAGAGCTCACGCCAGCCTGTCATCAACAAAACCTGGCTCGACAAGCTGGGCCTGAAGGTTCCGGAAACGATTGACGAGCTCTACACTGTGCTCAAAGCCTTCAAGGAGCAGGACCCGAACGGAAACGGCAAGGCGGATGAAATTCCGTATATCGAAGTAAGCAATGATATGATCAGTCCGTTTGGAATTGCCGATCTGAATACCAACAACATGCTGGTTAAAGACGGCAAGGCTGTGTATTACCCGATAACGGAGGAGTACAAGGAAGGCATGAAATGGGAGAATAAGCTGTATTCCGAAGGTCTGCTCGACAAAGAGCTGTTCACCCAGGACGCAACGATGATCTCGGCCAAGTTCCAGAACCCGGATGCGCCAATCGTCGGCTTCACCTACCAGTGGACACCGGATGCCGTATTCGGCAAATGGAGTGACCAGTATGTAACGATTCCGCTGGTTGCCGGACCGGATGGTAACCGCTATACCATCGGTAATCCGATCGGGATGAGCCTGAACCGCAACGAGCTGCTGATCACTTCTTCCTGCAAAACACCGGAACTTGCTGCACGCTGGGCGGACCAGTTCTACACGAATGAAGCGAGTATCCAGAACTTCTGGGGTGCGATTGGAACGGTTATCCAGAAGAATGATAACGACACCTACACGCTGATGGACCCTCCGAGCGGAACCAGCGCAGATGCCTGGTACTGGGATCAGTCCCTGCGGGACTTCGGACCGAAATATGTAAGCCCGTCCTTTGAACAGAAGATCGTGCTTAACCCGGAAGCGGGCGACGGTCTTAAGCTGGAGCTCGACAAGCTGGGCAGTGAATATGTAACGACACCGTTCCCTAACGTAATGTACACTTCCGAGGAGTTCGAAGAGCTTCCGACGTTGACCACGGATATTGATACTTATGTGAACACAATGCGTGCACAGTTTATCAGCAAAGGGAATATCGACGGGAACTGGGATGCTTATGTGAAGAAGCTGAACGATATGGGTCTGGATAAGCTGGTGAAGATCCGCACGGATGCATACGGACGTTATAACAGCGTGAAATAAAGACCATTGCTCTAAAGATTCCACTGATCCGCGGAAGGAGGCTTCTATAATGACGGTTACGATGAAAAAAGTCGCCCGGAGAGCGGGAGTCTCCATCTCCACGGTTTCCCGGGTGCTGTCCGGCCGCCCGGTGGTCAGGGAGGAAGTCTCCCGCAAGGTGAAGCAGGTGATGGAGGAGCTGGGGTATACGCCGAATATCATCGCGAAGAGCCTGGTGTCGAAGTCAGCCCGCTGCTTCTGCATTCTGCTGCCGGGACCTTCAGAGCAGGCCATCTTAGGCCTGATGTTCATGGAGACTATACGCGGAATTATAGCGGAGGCGGGCCGCTTAGGATATGACACGATCATCTGTTCAGGTGCGGATGAGCAAGAGGAACTGAAGGCCGTCTCCGGTCTCTTGAAGGGGCACCGCGCAGACGGAGTCATTCTGCTGCCATCCAGCGGGGAAGAGGCTGTGATGGGGTATTTGCAGAGCAGCGGCTACCCTTTTGTCCTGGCAGGCCGCTGCGGCGGCGATGAAGGCATCATAAGTGCGGGTACGCAGCAGAATATGGCTGATTTTGAGGCTGCGCAGCATCTGGTCAGGGCGGGATATGAGCTGGGCACTCTTGCTGTCCGGGCATTAACCGGGAGGATCAGGCTTCCGGAGCATCTTAAGGTAAGCAGAATCGTGTAACCAATAGGAGTGTAAGTATGGCTAAATTAACGGAAGTAACCCTGCGGAACCAAGTGGTCTATTCCATTTATGTGCGCAATCACAGCGGAGAAGGAACCTTCAAGGCGGTAGAGAAGGACCTGGAGCGCATCAAGGAGCTTGGTGTGGATATCATCTGGCTGCTGCCGGTGCATCCGATTGGCCTTGCTGCCCGCAAGGGCGGGCTCGGCAGTCCTTATGCCAATCAGGATTACCGGGAGATTAATCCGGAGCTTGGCAGTCTGGCGGATTTCCGGAGTCTGACGGAGGCCATTCACAGGCTCGGGATGAAATGCATCATTGATGTGGTCTATAACCATACTTCGCCCGATTCCTGGCTGGCAGCGCACCATCCTGAATTCTTCTACAGAACTCCGGAAGGCAAGCTTGGTAACCGTGTTGGTGACTGGGGCGACATTGTGGATCTGGACTATAACAATCAGGAGCTGTGGGATTATCAGATCGAATCGCTGAAAATGTGGGCGGGAACGGTAGACGGCTTCCGCTGTGACGTAGCCCCTCTGCTGCCGCTGGACTTCTGGCTGCGCGCCAGGGAAGAAGTAGCTGCCGTTAACCCCGGCTGCCTGTGGCTAGCCGAATCCATCGAACCGGACTTCACGATGCATCTCCGTTCACGGGGCATGGTCAGCCTGTCCGACAGCGAGGTGCTCCAGGCGTTTGATGCCTGCTACGACTATGATGTGTACCCGCATTTCACGGGGTATCTGAACGGCAGCGTTACGCTGGGCAGCTATGTAGAGAAGATCAATGCGCAGGAGTATATCTATCCGGGCAATTATGTGAAGCTGCGGTTTCTGGAGAACCATGACCGGCCGCGGGCCAAGGCACTGTTCCCGGAGGAGAATGAGCTGATCAACTGGACAGCGTTCATGTATTTCCAGAAGGGAATGCCGCTGATCTACGGCTGGCAGGAGACAGAGAATGAAATCTGTCCCGATCTGTTCGACAAGAATACCGTTAATTGGAATACGGGCAAGGACCTGTCCTGGCTGTTCAAGGCGCTGTACCCCATTAAGCACAGAGCAATTATGGCCCATGGTGTCTGTCAGCTGAGTGCGCATGAAGGGGACGAAATGGTCACCGGTATCCATACTTGGGGTGAGCAGAAGCTGGCTGGTGTGTTTAGCCTGAGAGGCAAGCAGGCGGATGTGGAGCTGGAGCTTCCAGATGGAGCGTATGTCAATCTGATTGACGGCAGCGCGGTAACCGTGGCAGAGGGCAGATTGCACTGCAGCGGCCGGCCGGTGATCATCGAAGCATGAAATAAGCAGTATGAACAAGCTTCAGGCTGCCTTTTGATAAAATGCCGTCCCGCACCGATGTCTGCTGCAGGGCGGTATTTTTGTTGACGAAGGGAAAGTCTCTTTGATCCCGCTGAAAGTGGGCGGAAAGAGGAAAAGAAAGGGATAAATGGACCTCTGTCAAGATGGTAGACGTCACAGAACGGTTTTTCAAGTGAATAGCTTATCGTTACGGACAGCAGAGACGTTAA
>NZ_JUEI01000128.1:0-11685 GCF_000802655.2 Paenibacillus sp. IHB B 3415
CCGATATCTTCCGTTGATCTAATGTTAGGTTTCTTGCAAGTGTACTGGCTCAGCAGCATTATTCTTGTATTTCATACAACAATCCTCCCTATCACCCCGCAATCCATGAATCAAAGTTGCAAAACGTACAACATTTTTGTCTACAGTACTTCCTAAGGACTCTCCACTCTGCTGCTAAAGAATCAAGTGCAAGGCATCGCCAGTCCCGCAGTGACTGACAAGTAAAGGCGGTTTATATATATTTCTGCAGCTTCTGCTTCACGCGCATCGCTTTGTTAAGATGGACGAAATTATGCCGTGTGGCAGGCATCAGCACCAGTCCGGCAAGGGTTTTGCCGCTCCAGTAATCGAGCAGCCACTGCTCGGTTTCCAGGACGGCTTTTTCCTCCAGCACCCTGCTGAACTGCGCCGGAGTGGCTTTGCGCCCGAATTGCCCCGGCTGCACAGCGGAAATGATGGAGCGTGTTCTGATTGCTACAGCACGCCGGTATGCCGCTAATGCCCCGATATTCACCTCTGCACTAAATGCAGCCACTTCCTGATCATTCATTCCATTACCGGAGTGGATGAACGGGGTCTGCAGGCTATCTGCATAGTGCTCTGAATGAAGCACCTGGGCACGGTCTGCACCAAGGATGTTCATGGTGATGTCCTCGATGCGCGCGCTGTGCCATATATGCCAGACTATAGAGTTATGGCTGCCGGGCGTATGTACAGGATAGCTGCGCAAAGTTGGCTCTAACAGATTGTTCCATAAGGAATCCTCGAAACCAGGCTGTTCCCCGCTGCTTATTTCAGCAGCATACAGGGCTGAATGCAGCTTCAGGAATAAAGCGGCAGCTTCAGCATGCGCTTCAGGCTTTACGATGATCCCCGACAAAAGCTTATGGTCCCCGCTCCAGCTCTTACGTTGTTGCTCCAGACTCATTTGTTTTCCCCGCTTTCCGTGTAATTCATATTTTGGACCCGGGAAGTCCACAATAAACGCAAACTTTTGCCGGTGGCATCCCGGAAGAAGTGAAAAAATAATTACTTTTTCAGAAAATTTCTGCAAGTTATTGACGAATAAATAGGTAAATAGTAAAATAGTTCGTATGCGAAGTATTATTTCATATTGGGCGATTGGAGGGATTGAGGTTGGAGGAAAAGGAAAAGCAATTGGACGATATTCTGTCCTCTTTCCGCTGCATCAACCATAATTTCCAGCAGCTTTTGTGGAAGGACGCAGAAGAGCTGAAGATTACATCCACCCAGCTAATGGTATTGCGTAAGTTGTCGGCACATCCCGATATCGGTATCACTGAGCTTGCAGACCTGCTGCATCTTGGCAACAGCGCGGCAAGCGGAGTGGTGGACCGGATGGTGAAGGCTGGACTGATTACCAGAGAACGCTCGCAGAGCGACAGACGTATATTTAAGCTGGCGATGACCGATAAGGGCAAGGAGATCCGGGAGTTAAGCAAACAGTCTCTGCGCAGGTATCTACAGCCACTGGCTAATATACCTGCTGAGGATGCCGGAGAACTGCTGCGGTTACATGGTGAAATCATCAAAATTCTAGAACAAGGGAGAGACAAAAAGAAGCTATGAGTACAATTACTGCTGACGCTGCATCGTCCAAGACGATCCGCAGAGGTCCGATTATCGCAGCGCTCCTGATCGGCGCCTTCGTGGCGCTGCTGAATCAGACACTGATGAATGTGGCGCTGCCCAAAATGATGGAGGACCTGAAGATCGCCGCCAATACGGCACAATGGCTGACTACAGGGTTCATGCTGGTTAATGGTGTGCTGGTGCCAATCAGTGCTTATCTGGTAGAGAAATTTACGACCCGCCAGCTCTTTACGACGGCGATGATGTTATTTTCCATAGGTACACTGGTTTGTGCAATAGGATCAGGCTTTGAAATGATTATGGTCGGCAGAGTTATCCAGGCGGTAGGTGCCGGGATTCTGATGCCGCTGATGAACATTGTGTTCCTGCGCATCTTCCCGATTGAAGAACGCGGCAAGGCCATGGGACTTATGGCGGTTGCGATGATTTTTGCTCCGGCAGTCGGACCTACCTTGTCCGGTTGGGTGGTTCAGAACTACTCCTGGCGCGTGCTGTTCTACATCGTGCTTCCGCTGGCGATCTTCTCGATGCTGCTTGGCATGAAGACGATGCAGAATGTAGGCAAACTGACTTCTCCGAAGCTGGATAAGCCGGGTGTGATCTTCTCGACCCTGGGCTTTGGCGGCTTGCTGTATGGCTTCAGTGACGCCGGAACGGATGGCTGGGGCAGCACCACGGTTATCCTCTGTCTGATCCTGGGTATTGTCTCCCTGGGGCTGTTCGTATGGCGTGAGCTTACAGCGGATAAGCCGCTGCTTGAATTCCGCATTTTCCGCTACAACATGTATTCACTCACTACGGTAATTAACATTATTGTGACTATGGCTATGTACGCAGGTATGATCCTGCTGCCGATTTATCTGCAGACGATCCGCGGATTTACACCTATGGAATCCGGACTGATGCTGCTGCCGGGTGCCATCCTGATGGGTATTATGTCTCCGATCACCGGAATTATATTTGATAAAATCGGCGCAAGATGGCTGGCGGTTATCGGCCTTGCCATTACAGCCATTACGACCTGGGAATTCAGCCAGATCAGTGACAGCACAACCTATACACATCTGATCCTGACTTATACTGCGCGGATGTTCGGGATGTCCATGCTGATGATGCCCATTGTAACTGCTGGTCTGAATCAGCTGCCGCAGCGTTTGGCTTCGCACGGTACGGCAATGTCCAACACCCTGCGGACCGTAGGCGGTGCACTGGGTATGGCGCTGTTCGTCAGCCTGATGACCAACCGTACGAAGAGCAACATTACCGATGCACTGACAAGCGGTGCGGTATCGCAGACCGATAAGGCGGCGATGCTTAAGCTTACGCAGGAAGCAACAATTAACGGGATTACCCATGCGTTCAGTGTAGCTACCTGGGTGACAGTTCTTGCCCTGGTGCTGGCGTTGTTCATCAGAAAGACTTCTCCGCAGCCGGATTTCCTGAAGACGGAAGAAGAGGCTGCAGTACAGCCGCAGCCTAACAAGGTGAAATCGCAAAGAGCTTAATTGTATGAACAGGCTATAATTTCAAAAAAAGGGACTATCCGCAAAGCCGTAACGGTTTTGCCGGGTAGTCCTTTTGTTGTCCGTTTACAGCCTCAGCTAACCCCGGCTCCCGTGCTCCAGCGCTTCAGCTGCGGCAGGGAATGCCCCAGCATTTGGCGGGCGGCAGCTTCATCCATCCCTTCCTCCACCAAGTACCCGGCACAGAGATCGGTCATCTCCTGCAGAGTGATATCCGGCTGCTTGAATTCACCATTCTCATAACAGTAGATACAATACTCCCCCGTTTTGTTGCCTTCCTTGTCGCTGCCCTGCAGCTCTGTTTCGTTAACCGGCATTCCGCAGCTTTGGCAGAACAAGCCTTCCGTTTGTTTCATTGACGCTGTTTCCATATTACACACTCCTCAGGGTTCTGGTTCAGTAGGTGTTTGCCGCCTCTTCCTGTCCAGTATAAGCCGGCATACCTGACAGCATAGATTCAGGTTCATGTGCGGGTTGTGGAAAAAAGATACTATCCCCTTCTTTGTTCAGAAGGGTGTGCAGGCTGCGGCTGCGGGAGGCTGGAGGCGTATTTGGCTGCAACGCCTCCGGCTAGCTCGCCTATTCTCCGGCGGATATGTTCCGGCCCAAGCACCTCCAGCACGGTTCCGAAGCTTAGCAGGAAACCGAACAGCCAATCATTCTCAGGATAATGGACGGTAAGGGTGTACCCGCCGCGGTCATCCTGCTGCAGCTCCTCGGAGTCGAAATACTCTTCCGCAAGATGCCTGCCTTCCGGTGCAAATTGAAGCCGGATCGGCTGGATATTCTGCGGTTCTTTCCAGCCGTCCGTCCAGGGCAGATCATTTAGCGGAATATCCTGGCGGGTATAGTGCCGCTTCTCCTTCACCAGCGCTTTCATCCGCAGCAGCTTGAAGAGCCGGAAATCCCGGCGTTCTGTGCAGAAACCGTATAAGTACCAGCTTTGTCCTTTGAGTACAAGGGTGTAGGGTTCAACGGTACGCGTACTTGCCCGGCCTTCGGCCGAGATGTATTCGAAGGAGATGACGGTATTTTCCTCCAGCGCCTCTTTAAGAAGGCTGATCCGCTCCTCCAAAGGGCCCATCAGTCCCCAAGGGGAGAGATCAACGATCATCTGGGTGGTTTTGCTGCGGAAGGCAGCTGTCTGGGAAGGGGGGATCACACTGCTGATTTTCTCCATTAACAGCTGGTGCCCTTCACCGCCATAAGAAGAGACGCTTTGCAGTGCGCCGAAGATATCGGCCAGCTCACGCTCGGATAGAACATTACGGTCCAGCCGGTAGCCTTGCATGAGGCCGATACCGCCCCCGGCCCCCTGATACGTGACGACAGGAATACCTGCGGTATTAATGCTGTCTATATCGCGGTAGATGGTGCGTACGGAGACTTCGAACATATCGGCCAGCTCCTTGGCCTGAATCAGCGGCCGGTTCAGCAGCAGAATGACAATGGAGAGGAGACGGTCTATTTTCACAGAAATGCACCTGCTTTCAGGTTAATGGTCTAAGCTTAGCAAATTGTCTGAAATAAAGCATTGCTCCAAATTTCATATTATATTATTATCTAATTAGATATTCATATAATTTAATGAGGGGCTAATGTTATGAGCACGAATACAGGATCACTTGCGGGACGCAATAAAGGCTATCAAAGGCTGTTTGCAGCCGGGTTAATCAATGGTATCGGCGACCGTTTCAGCAGTATTGCTATGCTGGCCCTGGTTCTTCATTTGACCGGGTCGGGAATGGCCGTAGGGATATCGCTTGGCGTGCGGGTGCTGCCTTATCTGTTCATGGCACCGCTTGGAGGGTTGCTGGCTGGCAGACTGCCACGCAAAACAATCATGATGGCTGTGGATTTCCTGCGTGTCCCGGTAGCCTTGTCTTTGCTCTGGGTAGACGGGGAGCATAGGCTGTGGCTGGTGTATGCCGGCAGCTTTGTGATGGCAGCGGGTGAAGCCGTCTATAGTCCGGTGCGCAAATCTTCCATCCCGCTGCTGGCAGCGCCGGAGGATTTGCTGCGGATCAACGGCCTGGAACAGCTTTTGAACGGCTGCGTGCTGATTCTTGGCGCCTTTACGGGAGGGATTGTCTCGCTGTATTTCGGCCCGGATATGGCCTTTGTTATGAATGCTGTGTCGTTCCTGGCGGCAGGACTTTTGATAAGGGGTATTCATTATCCCAAGCAAGCACTTGCCGGAGATGCAGGCCGGGAGTCAACACCGCATACTGAAGGCGGAAATCCTACCTTAGGCTTGTCTGTCAAAAGGACACGGCGGCGGGCGCTGCGTACAGTCCTTGGAGGCAGTCTGGTACTGCAGATTGTGCTCTGTTATGAATTGCTGGTGCCGGTGATCAATGGTTGGGATAATGTGCTGATCAGCGTATATGCTGTGCAGGTATTTCATGCGGGAGACAGCGGGGTGGGGGCGTTCTACGCAGCGCTTGGCATCGGGCTCAGCCTGAGTTTCTTTGCCGGACGTTTATTCCGCAAAAGGCTCTTAGCGGTAGCACTGGGCGGTCTGCTGCTCGAGGGCATTCTGCTCATGATGATTAGCAGCAGCGGTCATTTCGCTGCAGCATTTCTGCTGTACATTCTGTTATCATTGGCCGGAGGGATTGGCAATGCCTGTCTGGATACGCTGGTGATGAGAGAAACGCCGCCTGCGCTGCAGCCGGCCGTATTCGGCCTGCTGGCGGCAGTAAGCGGATCCTTGCTGGGTCTGTCCATGTTAGGAGCAGGCTGGCTGCTTGATTATGTGGAGCCCAGAATGCTGGGATTCGCGGGCGGGGCGGGTTTTGCTGCGATTGCGCTGTTGCTGGGAGGTTATTACCTGCTGCGAAGCAAATGGAATAAGCGGTACAGGGAGTCCCGGCCTTAATGATCTGAAAGAATCAGCGGCTTTTGGAGGTTTCTTTGACCTTGACCTTTACTTTGACCTTCGTCTCCAGCGGAGCAGCGGATTTGCGCCGGGACAGCCGGAGAAGGATGGCATTCCGGTAACGGTACATCACAATCAGCGCAGCAATGGCTGCGGCAAAGAGGGCAATCCAGAGGGCATAGGTTTCGATTAAGTGGAAAATGCCCATCCACTGCGGTCCGAAGATTTTGCCGATACCCAGGAATAGCAGTACCCAGAACAAGGCGCCGCCATAGGCGTACATTGCAAATTTGCGGAAAGGCAGTGAGATAATACCGGCGAAGTAGCCGGTGAAATGGCGGACGCCCGGAACGAAGTAGCCGATTGAGATCAGCACGCTGCCGTACCGCTCGAACCAGCGCTGGGTCTTTTCCAGCTTGGCCGGAGAGAACATGAACCATTTGCCGTAACGCTGGATGAAGGGCAGCCCGGCCCTAAGCCCAATGAAATAAGTAATGGTCATGCCAACTGTGGTCCCTGCAAAAGCTACGATAACCAGCGTGAAGAAATCCAGCCTCCCGGTATAGGACAGAAACCCGGCGAAGGCCATGGTAGTCTCTCCGGGAAAAGGTAGAGCAATGAATTCCAGCAAAAGCCCAAAGAACAATACGCTATATCCATAGCTGGCGAACAATTCCTGTATCCATTTCAGCATTTCCATACATTCATCACTCTCCGAAGGCTGCGCGCCTGATTCTATTTTGAAGCTTGTCTTCATACAATCTACCAAATGGCGTGAAAGCGCCAATAGAATGCTGGAGGTAGAGAAGATGAAGGAAAGCCGGGAAAATCGTATCCGCCGGTATATGATCCGCGGGTTGCTTGTTATGGCAGTGCTTCTAAGTATGTCAGCCCTTGGGGGCAAGGGGCAATCCCCGGCTTCATGGAGGACATTCTCCCTGCAGGCTGAAGCAGGCAGTGCAGCATCTTTACTCTCTAAGAATAATCCTCCGGAGGTCCCGGTGCAAGATTTGCCGCCGGCTGCAGTCAAGATTGCGGAAGCAGAGCCGCTGCAGTCCCCCGGTTCAGGGGGTTCAGCTTATGCACCCGCCACCGATCCGCAGGCTTCTACCCTACAGAAAGTATCTGCCGCTGCGGACAAATCTAATCAGGAAGCTAAGCACAGCAAGGCAACACGGGTCGTCTACCTTACATTCGATGACGGGCCAAGTGCGGTTACTCCCCGGGTACTCAAGATATTGCAGGAGCAGGGAGTGAAGGCTACCTTCTTCGTGCTGGGGGAGCAAGCTGCCAGCCGCCCCGAGCTGGTCAATGCCATCTGGGAGCAGGGGCATGCCATCGGCAATCATACCTATAACCATAATTATCATGATCTCTATAGCGGATTCACGGAGTTCTGGCGTCAGATCAAACAGACAGAGGAAACGGTCAGAGGCATTACAGGGGTTCGTCCGCAGCTGGTCCGTGCACCGGGAGGCACCTTTGGCCATTTTGACAATACTTATTTTTATCTGCTGAAGCAGGCGGGCTATGAGGTGATGGACTGGACCGTAGACAGCGGAGACTCCAGCCGCCGGGGAGTGCCTGCCGCAGAGATCCTGCAGCATTCGGTTGCTGATCTGGACTCCCGGAGTGTTGTCCTGCTGCTGCATGACGGGTCGGGCCATGAGCAGAGTGCCAAGGCGCTGCCGGCCATTATTGAACGCTACAAAGCCGCCGGTTATGAATTCGGCTTACTTAATGCGCAGAGTGAGCCGGTACAGTTCAGAGTGTCGGCTCAGGCAGCGGCACTGCAGCGGGTGAAGCCGTCCAAAGCCTGGATCTCGGCGAATATTGTTCCGAATGCTGAACTGTTTGCACCCGGCAAACCGCTTGCTCTGGAGGTAGGCAGGCTGGAGACCATCCTGAAGCCTGGAGAGTACAACCTTAGAAACGGGCAATATTTCGTACCTCTCCGTACCGCCGTGGAACGGCTGGGCGGGCAAGTCGGCTGGGATACGGCTACCCGCAGCGGACAGGTAAGCTGGAATGGACGAACAGTGAATGTAAATTCAAAGAAACAGCAGATGGAAGTCGTCCAGCCGGACGGAGCGGTGGAACTCAAGACAGCAGAGATACAGCTCATAGGTTCTTCCCTATGGGTATCCCTGCGGGATTTGCTCGAAGCCACAGGGCATCCGCCGCTTGCGGCCAGTGTAAATGCAGAAGAGCGCAGAGTGAAGGCATTTTGAACCGATGTTTCAGCCGTTGATATAAATATCCGGGAGAGTCGGGGCTAAAAAGAATTCCCTGAATGTCTGGGCACCCTTTTTGATGGGAAGAATAGATAGTAATAGGCTCCCGGAAGCCGAATAGCCAGTGAAATTGCGGCAGGCGGGGAGCTAGTCTATGACCGAAGGAAGGGTGTCATCCTTGTCCTCTTCATCATTGATAGATCAGATCAAATATGAGCATGGAAAGCGGGATAGTTCCGGGAAATCTGCGGCTGCGTTCCTGTCCCGCCGGCGTGTCCGCAGCACTATGCAGGAGTGGGCGCGGATGCTGCTTTTAACTGCATTAACCTTGGGGTTATATCTGTGGCGGGGCGGGGAATCACTGCTGCTGCTCCTGACGGCTGGCGTAATTGTAATGTCCGGCGGGCTGCTCATGCATCTCTGCGGTCCACGGAGGGTAGCCGTTCTCCGCACAATAACTCCCGCACGTCCATCGGCCGGGGATACCGTTACCGTTAAGGTACAGATCAGCTTTGTCTCCAAGATCCCGCTTCCCTGGATAGTTGTTGCCGATTACTGGAGTGAAGGCAGCCATCAGGAGCTGCTATTCCCCGGATTCCGGCGCTCCTTCACCTATTCGTATGAACTGAAGTCTGTTCCCAGAGGGATCCACCAGCTTTACGGCTGCGGTGTCACCTGGGGGGATCTGCCTGGTTTGTTCACTGGCGGCTGTCAGCCGGGCGGCAAGGAGAGCTTCAAGGTGCTCCCGAAGGCGCTGTATCTGGCCGGCAGCTTACCGGATAACCGTGTAATGCCGGGAGACCGGATGCTTCCCGGACGGGGGAAGCAGGGAAGTGCAGAAGCAGCGGATATCCGTGACTATGCTCCCGGTGATCCGCTCAGCCGGATTCACTGGAAGAACAGCGCGCGTAAGGGAACCCTACAGAGCAGAGTACCTGAACGGGAAGCCGGGCAAATGACCTGTATCGTGCTTGCCAACTGTCCGGAGGATTATGAGGTTCCTTACGGTGCCCTGGTACCGCGCGGGCAGCGCGCAACGGTTATGCCTGCTTTTGAACGGGCGGTGTCGGCGGCAATGGGACTGATGCTCTCTGCCGAACGTTCCAGCAGTTACCTGCAGCTCTTCAGCGGCGGCTGGCCGGAAGGGATGGCCAGACATGAAGGCCTGGGTCAAATTCCCGGCAGGGTACAAGACCTGCTTACGGAAATATCCCCAGCCGGCTCACAGAGTCTCAGCCGGCTGCTGGAGGATGCTTCGCGGGGCTGGATTCCCGGCATGACGGTGTCTGTCATTACCGGCCGGCTGGAAGAAGAGTCTGCCCGGACGCTTGCCCGCTTTTTGGTGCAGGGAATTAAGGTCGAGCTGTACTATGTCTGGGATCAGCCCTCTCCGGGCGGAGGACCGGCAGAAGATCCGGTACGGAGTTCAACCGGAACCAAGGAGGCCAGGGAAGGATTCCCTGAGCCTGTAGAGAGTTATCCGGCTGATAACTATAGCCCGGGTTCCGGCGGCAAGCAGCGTACATCGGGCACTATAGCCGGAAGTCTGATGCGGCTCGGTGCGCGGATCCATTGTCTTAACGATGTCTCTCCTGCACAAGGGTACAAGGGGGCGGAGTATTATGGATATCCGGGCCAACCGACATCCCATTAGGGTTACGCCAGCTGACTTAGGCGGCCCTATAATTTCACCAGGGGGCAGCAGGCAGCCGGAAACGGAAAGTACGGAGAACAGCTTCGCCGATAAAAGGGAGAGCAGTCCCCTGTATTATCGCGGGCTGTTCTCTTTGGCTATTATGGGAATGTTCACCCTGTGGCTGCTGCCGCTCAAGCGGCTGGCCGCATCGGCGGAGACCGCCGAGCTTCTGAAGCTCCTGATGCTCTCGGCTGCCGGACTGCTGTTATGGGGATGTATTCAGCTTCCCCGCCTTCTGCAGGCCTGCGGGCAGTTCCTCCTGATCTTCCTGACCTGGTTCTACCTGTGCGCGGCACAGGAAGGAACTGCCTGGCTGCGGCTCTATGCAGCAGACATCCGTGAGGATGCCCTCCTGCTCCTGTCAGGCCGGATTTCTGCCTTAAGTGAGGACAGCCGGCTGCTGATTCTGGTGCTTGGCTGGGGCCTGTTAGTGTCATCTGTCCAGCAGCTGGCTCTTTACAGGGGAAGTATCACCTTATTTACAGGTGTAACCCTGGTATATCTGCTGGCGCTCGATATGGTCTATGCTGTCGATACGTCCGGTGATGTACTGGTCTCAGCAGGGCTGATTCTCTGGATGCGGTCATTAAGCGGACTGCTCCGTCTGCAGGAACGGACAGGAAGCCACGCTCTTCCTTACGCCCGCTGGGGAATATGGGCGTTCTCTACAGCGGTGGCCGTGACGGTGGCAGCCTGGATAGGCGGGCAGGGACTTGGTGCCCGGCCGGTGGTCCCCATTACACTGCAGCCGGTTCTAAACAAGCTGGAGAATTGGGCGGAAACGCAAAGGCCCGGAGAATCTGCCGGACCTCAGGCTGCCAGCACCGGTTATAGTGCGGGAGACGGGGAGCTGGGAATGCCCTTGTCGCCCAGCAGAGAGGCCGTCTTTAGCGTAACCGCTGCCCGTCCGTCCTACTGGCGGGGAGAAAGCGTGGCCTATTATGACAGCCGCCGCTGGATCAGAAGCGGGGCGTCCTATGAACCGCTTAATTTAACGAGCCTCCCGGTTGCGGAGCCGGAAGCGGCCGGTCCAGAGCCGCTCATTCAGCGGATTCAGTTCGCGAAGCCTTCATCCGGCGGGCTTCCTCTCTTCAGCGCAGGCACGGCAGTCGATGTACAGAATATCCGGCTGGCCGATGGGAGCCAGCTTGGTTATGTGCTTGTGAACGGCGAGAAGAACAGCTTCCGGCTGCCGGAGGTCTCCGGGTCCGCCAAGTTAACGGAATATACGGTGAAGTCCGTGCTTCCGGAAAGTAATCCGGCTGTGCTGCGCAAGCTGCAGGGGATTGATCCTGAGCGGGTGAGCAATCTGTATTTGCAGCTCCCCGCAGCCGTGCCGGAGCGGGTGAAGCTTCTGGCAGAGCAGCTTACCGCTGCTGCGGCTAACCGTTATGATGCCGCTGCTGCGGTTGCAGATTATTTGCAAACAGGCTACACCTACACCCTGCTGACCCGAGTGCCGCCGTCCGGTGCGGATTTCGCCGACGATTTCCTCTTCGGGACCCGGCAGGGCTACTGCGTGCATTTCGCCACGGCGATGACGGTCCTGCTGCGCAGCAGCGGCATTCCGGCCCGTTACGTCCAGGGCTACGGCCCGGGGACGCTTGTGGCCGGCTCCATGCCGCAGCGCTACAATGTGACCGGCGGCGATGCCCACGCCTGGGTCGAGGTCTATTTCCCCGGCGCCGGCTGGGTCCCCTTCGACCCCACGCCTGCTGCCTCCGCCGCTGCCGCAGG
>NZ_JUEI01000129.1:0-13055 GCF_000802655.2 Paenibacillus sp. IHB B 3415
CCGCCGCCGGAACCTTTGGGTTCCGGCGGTTTTTTTGTTGAAACAGTAGCCATTATATGCTGCACGCTGTAAATGATGCTGCTGTGCTAAAAGGATTGGAAGGGGTACAAATTCCCGGAAATTACACGTGAATGATTAAGCAGGCTAGTGAAGCTATTGATTTAGAATTGAATATTTGAGAAAAGAGAAGGAGTGACGGAGGGGGATTTTGGGCTGGAGGAGCGGTAGCGTTCGCCTTTAGGTTTGGATTTCCACCGTGAACACGGTGTTAAATCATGAAATCCAAACCTAACAGCGGCCGGAAGCCCAAATATCCACCGCAGTGGCGACTGATCCTAAAACTCAAAAAGGCAATATTTAAAGCTCCATACGTAACAAAAACCAGGAGGATTTGCATGAATATAGAACAGTATGGCTGGAACGATGAATGGAAAAATAAGTGGACAGAGAAGCTGCAGCAGCTCGAGGCCAGGATACTTGAGCCGGGCCGGATTGTCGGTGATTTCGGCAGCAAGTACCGGGTCATCGCAAGCACGGGCGAGATCTGGGGAGAGTTATCCGGCAAGCTCAGACATACCTTGACCGGGTCCGGTGATTATCCGGCGGTTGGCGACTGGGTGGCTCTGGCCATGCAGGACGGCGGGGAGCATGCCGTGATTCATGGCGTCATGCCCCGCCGCAGCGTAATTTCGCGCAAGGTGGCAGGGGTGACGCAAGAGGAACAAATCGTTGCCTCCAACGTCGATACCCTGTTCCTGGTCAGCGCCTTGAACGATGATTTCAATGTACGGCGGATGGAGCGGTATCTGATTATGGCCTGGAACAGCGGGGCAAATCCGGTGATTCTGCTGACCAAGGCAGATCTCTGTGCGGATGCGGCGGAGAAAATTGCCGAGATGCAGCGGGCGGCTCCCGGGGTAGCTGTACATGCGGTCAGCGCGCTGCTCGGTGATGGGCGGGAGGAGCTGCTGCCTTATATCGGCCGCGGTCAAACCGTAGCCCTGACCGGTTCCTCCGGCTGCGGCAAATCAACGATGGTTAACTGGCTCAGCGGACAGAATCTGCAGCTTACCCAGGATATTCGGGAAGGGGACAGCCGCGGGCGGCATACTACCACACACCGTGAGCTGTTTGTCCTGCCGGACGGCGGCATCATTGTCGATACGCCGGGGATGCGTGAGCTGCAGCTGTGGGAAGATGATGGAGGCCTGGATCTGGCCTTCGGTGACATCAGCTCGCTCGCGGCAGACTGCCGCTTCAGTGACTGCCGCCATGTGCGGGAGGAAGGCTGCGCGGTGCTTGAGGCAGTAGCAAGCGGTGTACTGGATGAGAAACGGCTGCTCAATTACCGCAAGACGCAGAAGGAACTGCAGTTCCAGAACAGCAAGGAAGTGAAGCAGAAGCGCAAAACCGTAGCTGCCACCTCCAAAAGCACACCTCCGCGTGCCAAAGGCAACAGCTGGCAGCGGGTATTGGAAGAGTATTAACCTCTCCGGAGCACAAAAAAGGCCCTGCAGCTGACGTAGCAGCGGGCCTCTTCCTGTAGGGTCCGGCGGATTTCCCGGAGGATACACCGGCGGAGCTATATATAAATAAAAGTCCGGTTGATGTTATAGCAGATGCCTGATAAAAAGTGCGGAGTTCTAAAGGTGAAACCGGACTTTTAACGCTGGCGGATTAGAACGATGCAGCTGCAGTTTTTGCCAGTTGCAGACCGGTAGCGATAATTTCAGCGGATTTCTGCGGGTTCTGGTTGTGTCCTTCAACGATAACTTGTGTAGTTTCCTTGAAGCCCCAGAAGTTCAGGTTACCCATGATGAAGTTAACAGCCATTTCAGCACTTGCTGCCGGGCCTTCGGAGTACACGCCGCCTCTGGCGTTCAGTACAGCTGCTTTTTTACCTGTCAGCAATCCTACAGGACCTTCAGCAGTGTACTTGAAGGTTGTACCGGCCTGGTTCAGGTAATCGATGTAAGTGTGCAGTACAGCCGGAACAGTCATGTTCCAGAGCGGGAAGGCGAATACCACTTTGTCAGCGGCCAGGAACTGGTCCAGATATTTCTTAACAAGAGCGGCGCCGGCAGCTTCTTCAGGAGTTGCTTCGAAGCCTTGTGCTGCTTTGTATACGCCTGTGATCAGCGTGTTATCGTAGTAAGGAAGTTGTTCAGCGAACAAATCCAGTTCAGTAACTTCATCCTGCGGATGGGATTCTTTGTAGCTCGCCAGGAACTCATTATAGAGCTGAACACTTACAGATTGCTCGGCTGGGCGGTTATTTGCTTTGATAAACAGAACATTAGACATTATGATTTCTCCTTAAATATATATTTAATATTAACTATAGATAATATAGCATTTAATAAATTGTTTGTAAATATCCGTCGGATAAAATTTTTATTTTGCCGACACAAACAGGCTGTTTTTTGCACAGATACCATATCTCCTGATGCAGGAATCCATTCGCACAAAGAACCGTCAATATGTAGTAAGACTAATTTCGCAGCTGTTTGCAACAGGGATATTGGCTGGTTTAAGCCATCCGGGACCCGGTTATATAGGTGTTACAAGGAGACAAGGAAATGATTTCCTCTCTACAACGGGATTCCGATCCCATTCCAAAGGAGCGATTGACATGTCCATTGACCGTTTTATTATTAAGAAATTGGACAACTGTCACGAAGAGCATACCCGGCGCAACCTGGTGAAGTTGTTCAAGCTGCGGATTCAAAAGGCCGAGAAAGAAGAGAAACGGAATCTCAGGATTGGCTGAGGCAAAGCATACACTGATCATACAGATAACACGCATTATATAGAGAGGGCACATTCCTGGACTGCAGGCGTGTGCTTTTTTGTATGGTGTTCACCGGATCTGCATCAGGCACATATTCCGGCAAAAAAATATCCCTCTATTAATAGAGGGATAAAGCCAGTGAATCATTTTCACTATAACTGTGCAATATAGCTTCTGAGCCTTTAATTTCGATACTGATCAGAGAATTCAAACATTTCTGCAGGGCGTTTTTGCCCTTTTGAATTTTGAGCTCCAGTGTGCTGTTAAGCAGTCGAAGTACTTTTTGGGTAGGCTGTTTGTTTTCTGTTGTGAAATATACTGGTACAAGCTTGTTCTGAAATGTGATGAGCATTCTCATTTTGAAATCACCTCGCTAAAAGTATTTCATGGTATTGATCTTACCCTGCTTTTCTTAATTTTACCTTAAAATTAGCTTATGATAACATAAAGATTGCAAGTTTTATAGTTTTACCGTTTTTTGAAAGCCACTCATTTACAATAAATTTCAGATTTATGGGAATAGGGAAGGATATATGGATGTGAAAACTCAAGATGTAATCTGTTTAGCACAGTTTCTGTTCCCCGGTGAAACAGAGCGGAAAGTGGTGGCGGATATTCTGCAGACCGTCTCTGGCGCAGTAGGGATATGCAGGGTGAAGTACATGGAAGGCGAATCTTCGCAGGATGTATGCATGCAAATACATAAAGATAAAATAGTTGTTACTGGTATACTGGAAGATGACCCCTTCGGGTATGAATTGAAGGAGCCAAATGAGATGAAACGGGTCTGTTATTATCTTTTTAATTGCTTTGAATATGCAGAGACCCGCAGGGTGTCTGTTCCTGCACTCTTCCTGTCCAGAAGCAGGTATGAGGAGATTAAACAACAAGCCGGGTCCTGCAGTTTGTGTATGCTGGCTGAGTACCTGGGGGAGGAAACAGGTGATTTGGCCAGTTCAACTGAACTGGCCAAGGTTATGTTAGGCCCGGAAATGACCGGAGAACTGCGGTTATGCTCCCGTGCCGGCAGCGGCTGGAGCCTTCAGCAGGCTTCATATTTTGAGAACGCTTCTGGCGGCTGGCTCCTGCGGATGAGTGCCGAGCCCGCGCGGGACTATCTGATCGCCGCTCCGCTCACCAAGGCGGAGCTGTGCTGCGCCTTTTATGAGTGGGTCATGCATTCTACTCCGATTTGTGCTCCAGAATAACTGTTGTGTAAGCAGGAAGTGTGAGTCCGCCGCTGCCGAGTGCCGCCTTGCCGCCAACTGACCTGAGGATACCGGAATATGTAACGCCTCCCGTTCCGGTATGAAGCTGCATCGTCTGTGCCGATCCCGTTAAGTTATGAATAACAAGGACCTGCTGCCTGGCGGTTATCCGTTCATAAGCCATAATTCCCCCGTTCCCGGAAGGGTAATCACGTATGTCCCCGTCTCGCAGGGCCGGCACCTCTTCCCGCAGCTGAATAAGCTCGCGGTAGCGCACCAGCAGTGAATCCCTGCGCTTTTGCTGGCTCTCTACATCGGCCCCGGGATTCGCAGCGTTATTGCTGCCCGGCTCCCACGAAGTCTGACCTGCACCCATTCCGTCCGGTGTCCATTTCATGGGCTCACGGATGCCTTCATCCGGTTTCACACCCAGCAGCCCGATCTCTTCCCCATAATAGATAAATGGATTACCCGGCAGGGTCAGCAGCATGGCTGCCGCCATTGCGGCATGATCAGGCTGATTCTCAAGCTGGCTCATGACCCTGTTCTGGTCATGATTGGTCAGGAAAATTGCGTCCGTGAAAGTGCCACCCGAGATTTGCGAATACAGCTTGTATGTCCGTTCCAGGGTGAACGCGGCTCCGCTGTCCTTCTCCGTTTGAGCCGAATGGACCAGCGTTTCAGCAAGCCCGAAGTTAAATCCGGAATTGAAGGCCTGATCTAGATAGGCCCCTACGGACACAGCGGAATTCTCCCAGACCTCACCCACGATATAAGCCTGTGGATTCACCCCGTTCATGGCTGTGCGGAATTCCTGCCACCAGGCTACATTCTTGGCTGTTGTCGCCGTACTTTTGTCAGAAAGAAGATCCTCGTAAATATGCTTTGCAGCATCCAGACGGAACCCGTCGACGCCTTGTTCCAGCCAATAGGTACCGATGCTCTTCATTTCTCGGCGGACCTCAGGATTATCGAAGTTGAGATCCGGCATTCCCTCCCAGAAAGTCCCCATATAATGGCTTCCCCGCAGAGCATGCCACGGACTGCCGCTGCCGGCAGCACTGGTTCCACTGACCGGGCGGTTCTGATCTTCGGCCCAGATATACCAGCTGCGGTATTGGCTGTCCGGATTCTTGGCTGAATCCACAAACCAGGGATGAGCCTTGGACGTATGGTTCACCACCAGATCCATAATTACCTTGATGCCCCGTTTATGTGCCTCCTTGATCAGAGTCTGCATGTCTTCGAGCGTTCCATAGTCCGGATTAATACTCCGGTAATCGGTTACATCATAGCCGTGATAGCTGGGCGAGGGATTAACCGGCATCAGCCATATTCCTCCTACACCCAGATCCTCATGGGTCCCCGGGTCGCCGTCATTTAAATAATCCAGTTTCTCCGTGATCCCCTGCAGATCACCGATACCATCCCCGTCTGAATCGTAGAAGGAGCGGACGAATATTTCATAAAATACGGTGGAAGGCTGCTCGTCTACAGCTGCATTCGGATTAGCGGCAGGTTGCACAGCGCTGTTGTTCTGTATCCCTGCCCCTGATTCCGGTTCTGTACTGTGAACGGGGGAGGAAGGTTGTGCGGATGAGACACCGGCAGTTTGATTTCCGCCTGTGCGCTCAGTACTACTGCAACCGGCCAGCAGCACCGCAGCCAGGCCAGTGATTGCTAAGGCATGCAGCATACGGGTTGTTGGCATAACTGATGAAGAACGAGACATAGGAATAAAACTCCTTTCAGGCATTCAGGATATTTTGCTTCATTAAATATGTAACTTCGTAAGCGCTTCATTGCTATATCTTATTGGAAATGCCACTCTAGGTAAAACGTTTGCACAACCTGAATATTGAGAGATACATCCATAGGATCGGTATTGATCAAAGTAATCAGGAGTTATCGCTTTAATGCTTTGATTTAATCTGTTTTATTACCTGATATGAGCATTAGATTAATCCCTATCCGGAAAATAGACCGAAAATATATACAAATCGCTTTATAGAACGCAGATTTTTTTGTGCAAACGATAGCAATACAGGTCTTTAACCTTTCGGCGGGCAACCGCATATGCATAGAGCAAGGGCGAAAGACCCGGGAAGAAAGGAGAATGAAGATGAATCTCAAGAAAAAACTGTCATTGTCGCTCATGATGATTGTCATGTGTCTCGCAGTACTCGCCGGGTGTGGCGGTGATTCGGCTGTAGTGAAGGTGAAGATCGGTGAGGTTACCCGCTCCGTGTTCTATGCGCCGGAGTATGTGGCGTTGTCCCAGAATTTCTTCAAGGAGGAAGGGCTGGATGTGGAGCTGCAGACCATACCGGGCGGGGATAAAACGATGACGGCACTGCTCTCCGGAGCTATTGATGTAGCGCTGGTCGGTTCGGAAACTTCGATTTATGTGTATCAGCAGGGGGCGGATGACCCTGTGATCAATTTTGCCCAGCTCACGCAGCGGGATGGAACATTCTTATTCGCACGTACACCGGACAGTGCTTTCACATGGGACAAAGTTAAAGGGTCAACTTTCCTGGGCCAACGGCAAGGCGGCATGCCGCAAATGGCCGGCGCATTTACCCTCCTGAACAAGGGGATTGATACCGCCAGGGATCTGACGCTGATTCAGAATATTGATTTTGCCAATATTGCCGGTGCCTTTGCTTCCGGGACAGGGGATTATGTGCAGCTGTTTGAACCGCAGGCATCGATCTTCGAGAGTGAAGGAAGGGGCCAGGTTGTCGCTTCATTTGGCGTAGAGAGCGGTTATCTCCCGTATACCGTGTTCATGTCCAAGGAGAGCTACATCAGCAAAAACAAAGACACGGTGCAGAAATTCACCAATGCCATCCAGCGTGCACAATTGTGGGTGAAGGATCATAGCGCGGAAGAAATCGCTGATGCGGTTATGCCTTACTTTGATAAAACGGACCGGAATATTGTCGTCTCCGCCATCAGCCGCTATAAAGAACAGGACACCTATGCGGTAAATCCGGTTATTGATGATAAAGAATGGAACAATCTGCTTGATGTGATCGACAACGCCGGTGAGCTGAAGGAACGTGTCCCTTCTAGCAAGATTGTGGATAACACTTTTGCTGAAAAAGCGGAGAGCAGCATTAAGTAGGGTTGTGATGCTTACGAAGCTAGTTTGTTCGATGCAGAATCGTGAGAAGTAATGTTACGCAAAACTTTTAGGAGGGCTGATATGCTTCCAGTAGTGGAGTTGAAGGAAATCACGCACGCCTATCTGGGAGACCGCGAGGCTTCGCTAGCGATCGAGGATTTCAATCTCAGCGTGGGCCAGGGTGAGTTCGTCAGCCTCGTCGGGCCCAGCGGTTGCGGCAAGACGACGCTGCTGTCGATCATTGCCGGGCTGCTGCGGCCCTCGCGGGGCGAAGTTTTGCTCAGCGGACGCTCTGCGGCTGGGCCGTCTCCTGAAGTAGGCTATATGCTGCAGCAGGATTATCTGTTTCCCTGGAGGAGCATTCAGGATAATGCACTGCTTGGCCTGGAGCTGACCGGAAGGCTGGATGAAGAGTCGCGCAGCAAAACCCTGCAGCTGCTGGCCGATATGGGGCTTGCGGGCAAGGAGCTTGCCTTTCCGGCTCAGCTCTCGGGCGGAATGCGCCAGCGCGTCGCTCTGGTGCGGACGCTGGCGACAGACCCCGGCTTGCTGCTGCTGGATGAACCGTTCTCCGCGCTGGATTACCAGATTAAGCTGCAGCTGGAGGATCTGGTCTCGGAGACACTGATGCGCCGGGGAACAACGGCCATTCTGGTTACTCACGACCTGTCTGAGGCGATCGCCGTCAGCAGCCGGGTCATTCTGCTCCAGCGGAATCCGGGAAGGATCCGCAGGATTTTTCAGGTTCCGGAAGCCATCCGCAGTACCCCGCCGCTGTATGCGCGGGACTTGCCCGGATTCGCGGAGCTTTTTCATGAGGTGTGGAAGGAAATGGAGCTGGCAGGGAGGGAAGGCGTGTGAAGACAGAATTGCCCGCAGAAGTGGCGGCCTCCCGTGCACTTTGGCTGGAACAAAAGCATGCGGACTACAGGAAGAAGAAGCTGCGCCGCAAGACTCAGGTTCTGATCGTAAGAAGCAGTATCCTGATCCTGTTCTTTGTGCTCTGGGAAGCGGGGGCCAGGCTGGGCTGGATTGATGAACTGCTCTTCAGCTACCCGACGAAAGTGTTCCGGCAAATTTGGGATGACATGGTCAGCGGCAGTCTTTGGCCGCATCTGGGGATGACTGTAGGAGAGACCGTAGTCGGGTTTATTCTCGGAACCCTGCTTGGGACGCTGCTGGCTGTGATCATCTGGTGGTCGCCTTTTCTGTCTGCCGTACTTGATCCTTATATGGTCGTCTTCAACAGTATGCCGAAGGTTGCGCTGGGTCCGATCTTCATTGTTATGTTCGGCGCCGGTTTCACCGCGATTGTGGTCACCACGTTATCCATTACGGTGATTATTACCACTCTGGTGGTGTACAACAGCTTTTGCAGTGTGGACCCGAATCTGGTTAAGGTTGTCCGTTCATTCGGCGCTTCCAGAGTACAGGAATTCAACAAGGTGATTCTTCCGGCGTCTTTCCCCACGGTGGTCTCCACGCTGAAGGTGAATGTCGGGATGTCATGGGTCGGAGTCATTGTTGGGGAATTTCTGGTGGCCAAATCGGGGCTGGGTTATCTGATTATCTATGGCTTTCAGGTGTTCAATTTCACTCTCGTCATGTCCAGTCTGCTTATCATCGCCGCGGTGGCTACAGCCATGTATCAGCTTGTTGTATATGTGGAGAAGCTGTTATTGTCGCGGAGGTAGAATAATGTAATATTGTGTCTCCCGGCAAAATCTTGTACCATGACTATATCTTTACCTGAATATTGAAGCTGAACTTTGTAGGAGAGGTATTAACATGGGATTTCGTATTATCAAAACGGCGGCTGCAACTCTGCTGTCCATTCTGCTGGCAGCCGCCGCAGGTATTCCCAATGCGCAAAGCGCGGGACTGCTGGCCATTCTCGGGGTGGAAACGACGCGCAAAAGGAGTCTCCGCACGATCACGGCACGCTTCTTTGCCTCGCTGGTGGGACTCTTTTTGGGCTGTATTCTCTTTTTTACCCTGGGCTTTCATTATTGGGTTCTCGGACTGTATGTACTGTTCGGCTTCCCGCTTATCGTCAAATCCGGCTTCAAAGAGGGGATTGTCACCAGCTCCGTTATTGTGTTCCGTGTTTTTGGACAAGCTGACATTACCGTTCACATCCTGCTGCAGCAGATTGAGCTGCTGATTATCGGCCTGGGTTCGGCCGGACTCGTCAACTTCATCTATATGCCGCAGACCGGAGGCATGATTGCCGGAATCCGCAAGGAGGTGGACGGCTATTTTTCGGTTATCTTCCGGCAGATTGCCAGAACCCTGCGTGATCCCGCTTATGTATGGGATGGAAAGGAACTGATCGGAGCCGGTGAAGCGGTGCAGAAGGGTCTGACCGCGGCTTCAAGGGAGATGGAGAATCATGTGATCCATCCGGATGAAGCCTGGAATGTGTACTTCTACATGCGCAAGGAGCAGCTGGAGTCGATCACGAATATGATGCAGCTTCTCTCTCAGGTATACCGCCAGCTGCCGCATGGTGATATGGTTGCAGAGCTGTTCGATCAGCTTAGCGGCGATGTGCTGGCCGAGGAATATACCGGCCGGACCGAGAAGCTGCTGGATGATCTGCAGCAGGAGTTTCAGCAGATGGAGCTCCCGGATTCCCGTGAGGTATTCGAGATCCGCTCCGCTATTCTGCAGTTATGCCGGGAGCTTGCGCTCTATCTTAAAATTGCTAAACGCTATAAAAGTCCAGTCGATCCGAGGCTGGTGAAGGACAAGCTGCCCGCAAAGGGAAATGCTTGAGCAGGAAGGTAAATATGTCTCAGGTATTAACATTACGGTGTGAATTAACGATAAGATATATAAGCACTTAAAGTGAGCTTATCTCTATAGTTATGTTCATTTTCTGTTCGGGACAGAGAAACACATTTCAGGATAAGATTGTAGATGAGGCCGCGAAGCTTCCAATTACAGCAGCGGTTCACTCCGGTGGACGGCTGCACTGGCAGGTGAGGAACATGAACAACAGCAATGAACAATATATCGGCAAACAGCTTGCAGCCAACCTTTTTAATCATAGCGGTGTGTTTGTTCTGCCGGCGATGACCTTATTAAGCGGGGAACATATCCGGCTGATCTCCCAGCACAAGATCCTCTTGGAGCCGCATGATGTCCTTCAGGTGGACAACGCGGCATTCTATCAGCTGGCTGTGGATGACTGCACAGCAGCGATGGAGAGCATTTTTGATCAGCTCCGCTATACCAAGACCAAAAGGCTGCCGATGATAGAGCTCAGAAATGAAGTCATTCCTTTTATCCAGCAGGTAAGTGAGAAGAACGATTTCTACGGAATATTGGCTGCACTGCAGTCCAAGGATGATTATACATACAGGCATAATGTTGCGGTTGGTATTATCTCCACGCTGCTTGGCAAATGGCTGAAGCTTAAGCCGGACGAGCTAAGCATGCTGACCATCGCAGCGACTCTTCATGATATCGGCAAAATTATGATTCCGGCTGAAATTCTCACCAAACCCGGTCCGCTGAATGAGGAAGAATATGCGCTGATGAAGAAGCATACCACCCTTGGATATGAAATGATCCGGGATACCGTGGGCACCACTCACATGCAGGCGCTTGTTGCGCTGCAGCATCATGAACGGATGGACGGCAGCGGCTACCCCTTCGGTGTGCTGGGGCACCGGATTACCGATTTCAGCAAAATTGTCGCGGTGGCGGATATTTTTCATGCAATGACCTCAGACCGCTTCTACCGCACGGCCGCCCCTTTGTATGAGGTGCTCAGGCAGATGGACGATAATGTCTACGGCAAGCTGGACCCTTATATCTGCAGCGTGTTCATCAATAAGCTGATGCAATCAATGATCGGCAATGAGGTACTGCTCACAGACGGACGGATCGGCAAAATCATAATGATTCTGGCCCATGATCCGCTGCGTCCCCTGGTGAATATCGATGACGATTTCATTGATCTGAGCCGTCACAGGCAATTGGGCATTGTGCGTGTAATTCCGCAATAAGCACAAGGTGCAATATCGTAAAACGAAAAAAAGGTAGCGGTTCCCCATATTTTGGGGGAAGGGCTGCCTTTTGTTTTTTTCGGAAACGGGACTCATAACTGGCTAATTTCAGCAATAAAATGAAGCAGGAGGCTTAATTAGACTCTCACGAGGGCTTACCCAAATTTATTTCTACTCTAACAATCAACAAATGCCCAGAACGTGCATACACTTGATAGTGAATGATTGTATGGAGGAGGTTCAAAGATGTCATTAAGCCATAAACGTCAAACAAGGGAGATCATTACGAAGGCAATTTGCGGCAAAGGTCGTAAGTTCTCTACCGCAACCCATACCGTGACTCCGCCACATCATCCGACTAGTATTCTGGGGGCTTGGATTATCAACCACCAGTACGAAGCGGTTGCCGCCGGGAACGGAATCGAAGTAATCGGTACTTATGATGTGAACATCTGGTACTCGTACGACAAAAACAAGCAGACCGAGGTTGCCAAGGAAACGGTCTCCTATGTGGAGCTTATTCCATTGTCGTACCTGGACCCGAGACACCGTGCTTCCACGGCACAGGTCTCTGCGGAGGCAACGCAGGAACCCAATTGTGTGGAAGCCGGGGTATCGCCGGGCGGCGGCAGTGTGACGCTCCGGGTGGAACGCGAGTTCGAGGCGGAGCTGGTGGCTGAGACCAAGGTCCGCGTGTATGTCAGCGATCAGAGTGATGATCTGGAAGACAAGGACTATGATTTTGACGGCGAGAGTTTTGATTACGATGATCTGGACCCTGACGCCCTGGATGATGAGCTGTAAGGAAGGAATACGCCGCTGCCTTTCTGTTACTGTGTTGGGTTATGATCCATTATATGATGAGAGGGCAGCGGCGTAGAGGGCGAATGCCCTCTTTTTTTTAAAATATTTTGGGGTTAGGTTTCAGCACCAAAAGCTTCATCTGCGTACTGCAGAAGGGCGGGCTATCCGGTTATTAAGGATGATGCAGCTGTAGGCGCTGCATGAAGAATTTCTGATGGGCGGTGGCATAAGGATGAACGAAGGGCTTAACTTATTCCTTCAGCTGGCACCGGAGCAGATTATGCGCAGACTCCGGCGCTGCGGGATTGAAGCGGACCCGGGGGCTATCGGCAGACCTGCACGGCGGAAGGATGCAAGAGAGAGTCATACATATTCCCATGGACAAGACCCCGCAAGTTACAGGCAGCACTACCGGGTGGTTATTTTCAATCTGGCTGTGCTGGAGTGCCAGCCTTTGGGTGCAGGAGCGGCTATGAATGCTGCTTTTTTGGGGCCGGTGAGAGGGGAGGGCGGTTATGGTGGAGCGGGTGCTGGCGCGAGCGGGAACAGGGTTAATGGAGCAGGCGGTGGCGGGGATGGCCGGAACGGTAGTGGTGGAGCGGGTGATGGCCGGAATGGTGAGCGTGGTTATGAAGGAGTAGCTGCTGGCGGGGATCGCGAGGATAGTGGTACTGGAGCAGGTGCTACTGGGTTTGGTGAGCGCGGTTATGGCGGAGCGGGTGGCGGAAGTGAGATGCACGGGGTGGCAGGAGCTGTCCGTGTAACGGCGGTCCGGGCGCTATACAGCCTGGGGCTGGACAGCGGCGAGGTGGAGCTGCGGGCCATGGGCGGGCGGCATTATGTGGTGACGGGCATCACTCCGTTGATGCCGGTTCCCGGCAAGCCGCTGCCTGAGCCGTACCGGGCAGCCTCGCGGGAGCTGGCCCGTTCCCTTGCCCTTGAGCAGCCAGGCCGGGCAGGGCTGCTTATGGGTATGGACCCGGAGTTCCTGCTGCTCCGGGAATCCACGGGCCGCGTCGTGCCGGCGTCGCGGTACCTGCCCATGGACGGCGTCGCGGGCTGCGACGCCGGACCCCCGGGAACGCGCGGCGTGTTCCCGGTGGCGG